>JADGDT010000012.1:26739-49367 GCA_016744755.1 Ichthyobacteriaceae bacterium
ACAAAACATTTACAAAATACCAAATCTTACTCTGTGTGGTATACGTAAAACATTGTGTTACCATCTTTATTTGTGTGGGAGGCGCAAAGCATTCTTATTACACCTTTTCAATAATTTTATTCTTTGTGTAAGACGCAAAGCATTGCATTATCGTCTTTCTTAATGTGTAAGACGCAAAGCATTCCATTATCGTATTTCTTTGTGTGAGACGCAAAGCATTGCGTCTCTACGAGGGGGGTAATTAATTAAACATTACCTCCGTTGCCCCACCGGCGTACTTGGCATAATCGCCATCGTAAAACTGAACAGGATATCTTCGCAACATCGAATACAACTCCGATCTTAATACTCCATCGCCATGACCGTGAATAAAAACTAATCCCTTTTTATCGCCACCTCTCATTATTTTTTCTAAAAGATACTTTGCCCTATTCAATTGATATTCCAAAATATCACCCGAACTCATGTGCTTGTAACTTTTTAAAATACGCTCTATATGTAAATCTATTTCAACAAGATAATCATCTTTTCGCGACTCTCTTTTTACAGATGCACGTTGCTTATCCATTGAATTTTCTTTCATTATTCTATCGAAAGTTCTATCGTCAATAAACGAAGACATTTCATCGTCAAACCCACCTCGTTTTATAATCTCGCTTTCTATACAATTCATATCGAAACCATCTTCAGTTTCAATAATTATTTTATCGCCCGAAACAGATTTCACAACACCATCAACTGCATCATCAATAAAAGTAATTTTATCTCCTATTTCAAAACTCATAACTACCTAAATTAATCTTCGTTCATACCAGACCAATTCTTCTTGTTTTTTTCTGGATTGTCTTTCACCCAATTTTTCATCGCAAAATACATTGTCAATACAAATACAAATAGAGCTATCAGCTTACTTATAATATCTTCAGACTTAACTAATATCTGGAGGTAAACAACATATCCTCCTGAAGCTATTGCTATCAAAAACAATATAAAACTATGGATTCTAAACCCTTTATTCTTTTCCATATCTTTAAAATTTAGAACGGCAAATTTAACTATAATTGTTGATTATACTCGATACTTTCTCAGGTAGTTTATTCTACTATTGATTTAGGTATTCATACTCCTTATGACTAACAGAAAGATACACTCTATTTGTTTCTATTAGTAGATTTATCTCAACTATGAAATATAAAATCCCCGTGAATAAAAATATATCATATTTTAAGTAAATATAATGCTCTACAATTAACTCATCTAGTCAGAATTAAATATATTACACCCATGAAAAACACCTTATTTATTCTATTAATAACATTTGCTAGTTGTGCAAAATCTGACTTACAAAATGTAAAAGCACAAGCAATAGACAAAAGAACAAGTCAGAGTTTTGACTTCTACCCTACTTCTACTTACGATCAGGTAATATTTCATACCTATTACGCCTTGTCTTACAGCGAAAAAGATGAGCAAGCAGAATGGATAGCGTACAAACTAACAAAAGAAAATATTGATGGCGACATTAAAAGAACAAACAACTTTAAGGCTGATAAAAAGGTAACTACTGAATCTGCACAATTATCAGATTACAAAGGTTCTGGATACGACAGAGGTCATCTTGCTCCAGCTGGCAGTATGAAAATTAATAAAACCTCAATGAGCGAAAGCTTTTACATGAGTAATATGAGCCCTCAATCACCAGGATTTAACAGAGGGATTTGGAAAAGGTTAGAAGAAAAAGTTAGGTATTGGACAGAAATCAACGATTCTGTTTTTGTGGTTTCCGGACCAATACTAGACAACCCTCTTGGTAATATTGGGAATAACGAAGTAACAATTCCACGAGCTTACTTCAAGACATTGCTAGGTTACAAAAATGGTAAAGCTAAGGGACTAGCTTTTATAATGCCTCATGCTAAATCAGGCGAATCACTCTACAAATTTATAGTTTCAATAAATGATGTTGAAGAAATTACAGAAATAGACTTCTATCATAATGTAGATAAAGAAATACAAGACAAAGTTGAATCCAATAAAGATGTAAAACTTTGGTTTATTGGTAAGTAAGTAGTTATGAGTGTATAGAGTTAAAAAGTTATTAAAAACTACTCATAACCAATAACTAATAACCTTAAATAATAATTATACAGATACTAGAAGGCTTGCTACTCTACGAGGTCTTGTAACTAGTAAAAAAACATCTTTTATTAGTTACAAAATATCATATCTTTATAAATTGGTAAATAATTCTTAATAAACCTTATCCAGATGTTTATAAAAAAGCTAGTCATTTTTTTATTTTTAATTCCCTTGTTTGCTTTTTCTCAGACAAAAGAGACTGAAAATGCTTTTGAAATTTTTGATAATCTCGAATACAATAAATCAATTAAACTTCTTGAAAAAGCTTATATAAAAGAAAAAGACCAACGTTTTAGAGCAGAAATAGTTTTTAAACTTGGGGAGAGTTACAGAAATATTGCTCAATATCATGAAGCCTTAGTCCAATACGAAAGAGCAATGAAGGTTGACTACGGTCCTGATGCAGAATATTATTACGGAAAAATGCTCCAAATGGTTGGAGAATACGATGAAGCAAAAATTATTCTCAAAGAGTATCTAGAAGAAAGTCCTTCTGACAAAAGAGTTAAAAACTTATTGAAATCTATTGATTTAGCACAAAAATTAGAGAAACAAAAAACTGACTACAAACTCAGAAATTTAGAAGAATTAAACACAGAGTACAATGATTTTGCTCCTAGCTTTTATGGAAATGCTGGATCAGATAATATTTTAGTTTTCACATCAACAAGACTTAGTAAAAACTCAACAAAAGAAGATGAATGGTTAGGAACAGGATTTTCTAACATCTATCAAAGTAATTTGGAAAGAAAAGGCAATGATTTTTTAAATACATCATCAAAATGGTCGCAAGCTGTAAGTTTCGATGAAAATATTAATACACTATTACACGAAGGCGCATGTAGTTTTTCTAAAAATAGAGATGAAGTTTATTTCACAAGATGTGAATACAACGAGAATGAAGCGTCGGGTTGTGGAATTTATTACTCTAAACTTTTAAACGGACAATGGACTGACCCAATAGCTATAATTGAGGCAAATTCAGATATTGTTGCTGGGCATCCAGCCATTAGTCCTTCTGGCAAAAAACTAGTCTATTCGGCAAGTGGCCCTAGTAGTATAGGAAAGAACGATTTGTACGTGCTCACTAAAACTAAGAGTGGTACTTGGAATAAAACACCACGTCACCTAGGACGTACTATAAATACAAAGGGAAATGAAATGTACCCTTGGATTGACGAAAATGAAAATCTATACTTTGCATCTGACGGGCATGGTGGACTAGGAGGGTTAGATGTTTTCATTGCTAAAATAGGAACTAAAACTTGGGGTAAACCTACAAACCTAAAAATACCTATAAATTCACCTGCCGATGATTTTGGCTTAATATTCAACAACGATAAGTCGAAAGGTTATATTTCTTCTAACAGAGCTGGAGGTAAAGGCATGGACGATTTATACGAAATTCGTTTACTCCCATTTGTGTACATTCTTAAAGGGAAGGTGATTGATACTAATACAGGTAAGACACTACCAAATGTACAGGTAAAGATTGAAGGCAATGATGGTTCTGTAAACTTCACTACATCAAACAAAAAAGGAGAATTTCAATTTGGATCAAAAATTTTAAGTGGCGATGTAACCTATAAATTAGTATCCAGAACACGAAAATATCTAGCTCAGGTTTCTTCATTCTCTACGCTAGGTATTCCTTTAGAGGATTTTGAACCAACGGATAATGGCTATCTTTCTACATCTAATATAGACATAGAAATGGATCACATCTCAGAACCTGTTGTTCTGCCACATATAGAATACGATTACAATAGCGCCGAATTGCGAAAGATATCTGAAGAAGGTCTAGAAAAACTTGTAGAAGTACTAGATGAAAATCCAGATATAATTGTCTCTTTACGATCGCACACCGATCATATTGGAGGGTTTGACTATAATATAAAATTATCTCAGGCAAGAGCTCAATCTTGTGTTGATTTTTTGATTTCAAAAGGTATTGATAGCAAAAGGCTTGTTGCAGAAGGTAGAGGAGAAAAAGATCCATTTGAAATACCCGAAAACTTCGATAGTTCGTTTGCTCCAGGAACTACATTAACAGAAGAATTTGTTTTAGCATTAGGAAAAGATCAAGAAGAAGAGGCAAGACAATACAATAGGAGAACCGACTTTAAAGTTTTAGGCGAAATTGTAAAACGAACTGCTGATACACTCGCCATAAACGATAGCATAGTAGATAAAACTATAGCTATAGAGATTGATACTACAGGTATAACTGCTCCTATTATTAAAGAAGAAAAAGGTAAACCTGTAATATTCTACGAACTTTTAGATAAAGATAATTTTGGAACTGTATCCAATAAATTCAATATATCTGTTAAGGAATTAAAAGCATTAAACAACGGCCTTAGAGCTACGAAGCCTTTTGTAGGTTTAAAACTTAAAATTAGCCTTATTGCTGATTATTCTAAATTTGATGACACTCATTTTAGGCTACAAAGAGCTGATAATACTTTCGAAAAACTATTAAAGAAAATTGGATTAACAGAAGATGAATTCTTTGAGCTAAACCCTGATTTCTTTGAAGAAGATTTAAAAGCTGGAACTTTAGTAATAATTAAAAATATAGAATGAAATTAAATATTTTTAAATTATGGTTGTTTGCTATAATAATTTTATCACCATTATTTTCAAACTCTCAAAATATAGATAAGCCAAAGATTGGTCTTGTACTTAGTGGTGGTGGAGCCAAAGGTATTGCTCATATTGGAATACTTCATGCTCTAGATAGTCTAAACATTAAACCCGATTACATTACAGGTACAAGTATGGGATCTATTATGGGAGCATTGTATGCTATAGGCTATTCTGCAAACGAAATAGACTCCATTATTAGAGAAGCAAATTGGGACTATATTTTAAGTGATGATATTCCTTTAAACGAAATAGAAACAAATAAAAAGCACTCTTACGATAGATCATTACTAGATTTTAATTTCTCAGGAAATCTAATTCCAAAACTTCCCTCTGGTATAGTTTACGGGCAACACATATCAGAATATTTTTCTAAACTAACATGGAGATCTGCTGGAATAAATAATTTCAACAAATTTGAAATACCATACAAATGTATTTCAGCAGACCTAATTTCTGGTAAACCATGGTTTTTCGAGAGTGGAGATTTAGCAATAGCTATGCGTTCTAGTATGTCTATTCCAACAGTTTTTTCACCTGTTAAATTAGACACAATGCTTTTAGTTGACGGTGGAGTATATAGAAATTTCCCTGTTATAGATGCCAAAGAAATGGGAGCAGATATTCTTATTGGTTCGTATACAGGTTTCGAACAGAAATCATCTTTCGAAGAATTAACATCTCTTACAAAAATACTAATGAGAACCACCATTTTTTCGGGCATCCAGGATATTAAAACTCAACAAGAAATGTGCGATTATTTTATTGAATATGATCTACATGGTTTACAAACTAAAGATTTTAAAAGAGGCAACGATATTTCTGACTACGGTAAAATTAGCATGAGTAATTCTAGTGTATTAGACTCTTTGGTATTACTGTCTAAAAAAATGAGCAAATATCCAAATACAGAAGAAATAATTTTGCCCGAAAGAGATTCTATAATTGTATCTAGCATTAACACACATGGGTTAACAATGCTTAGCAATGAATATATGATTTCTAAATCAGGAATTGAAATCGGATCTAAAATTTCGAAAGAAGATATGACTCTTGCCCTAAACAGCATGATGGGTACTCTATTATTTGAAAAAATAACTTACACTTTATCAAAAGATAAAATATCAGAAGACAAAGATAGTTTTAATATAGTGTTCGATGTAATTGAGAAACCAAGAGGTCAAATGATGGTTTCTGTTAATTACGATAACTTCTTCGGCCCTTCATTATCTACAAATTTCCTAATTAGAAATCTTTTATTAGATGGAAGTGAATCCCATTTAAGACTTAATTGGTCGGAAAATCCAATGGCTCATTTAAACTATGATATGTTTATGGGTAAAAAGAAAAGAATTCAAGCTACCATTGGATTGAAATATGAGGTATCAAACATTAAATCTTATTTTGATTTAGGTTCTGATTTTGGAAGCTTAAACATTGGGAGTCAACGAAACACACAATCTGAGTTTTATGCTAAAATTGTATATAATTTCAACATAAATAATCAATTAGGAATAAAATATGCTTACCAAATAAGTTCTATAAGCTACAAAGACGGAGCAGATATAGCAACGGAACTCTCTGGTGCAAACGAGTATGGATCGGCTTTAAATTTATACTACTTACACAATAATTTAAATAGACAGTTCTATCCGACAAAAGGATATAAATTATATTTTTCGGCAAAACTTGGCTCTCCATTTAAAAGATATTTGAGCACAATAAATATCGATGATAATAATAGTGTACCTGATAGTATTATCAACCTTACAGAATATCTTCAATTAGAACTTCGATATAAGCACCTTATTAAGGTTGGAGATATTGTATCGCTACAACCAAGTATTGGTATTGGCATATCAAGTGATGAAACATCAATCATGAATAGTTTTATTCTTGGAGGATACAGCCGTTTAGAACGTATTAACAACATAAACATCATAGGTTCGGAACCATACTCTTATAATTCTGATACTTATGCAATGGCAAATTTTGATATTCAATTTAAGGTAATTGACAATCTTTTTATAACTCTATTAACCAATACTACAATACTTTTAACTTATGATGATATAGGTGATGAATTTATAGAAACAGATTATTTTGGAACAGGTTTATCTCTTGGATATTATTCACCATTAGGTCCAATAGATATTGGTTACTCGATTAATAGTTATGGCGAAAATTATTGGCATGTAAACATTGGATTTCCTTTTTAAAACAAACAAAACCTCAAAGACTAAGTCTTTGAGGTTTTGTTTTAGCTAATATTAAAGAGTTAGAACTCTTCCTCTTCTATTTTATCTTCTACTTTATTACCCTCTTTTATTTTATCGCAATCTAGGTTTATGCTAACACCATTCTCTGGCTCTTCAAACTCACCATCACTTATTTTTAAATCTTTATCTGCATAAACTTTTTTCATGTACAGAGCCCAAATCGGTAGAGCTGTTGTTGCTCCTTGTCCGTAGTACAAATCTTTAAAATGAACAGATCTGTCTTCATTACCTACCCAAACACCAGTTACTAGGTTAGGTACAGTTCCCATAAACCAACCATCGGAATGATTTTGAGAAGTACCTGTTTTTCCTGCTATAGGGTTAGTAAAAGCATAAGGATATCCAGTTACTGGATCCCCATATTTACGTTTATACTTGGCTCCCTTTGTACGCAATCTTACTCCCGTTCCATACTTTGTTACTCCTTGCATCAAATTAAGCATCACATATGCTGTTTCTGCACTTAGTACACCAGTAGTTTCCGGAACAAACTCTTCTAACTTTATCCCATTATTATCTTCTATCCTTAATATTGTTACTGGCTTAGTATAAATCCCTTTATTAGCAAATGTTCCGTAAGCACCAACCATTTCATATACTGACAAATCGGCTGTCCCCAAAGATATTGATGGAGCTTCTGGAACATCAGACTCTACTCCCATTTTCTTAACTAATTTAACAACTGCGGCCGGTCCAGTTTGTTTCATTGCCCATGCAGTAACATTATTCATTGATCTTGCTAAACCATATTTCAACGAAACCATTCCCCCATATTCATCTCCTGCATTTTCTGGAGTCCAATCTTTATCTAAATGCCACTTAGGTCCTTTTTCAAATGTTATTTTTGTATTAGGTATTTCGTAGCAAGGCGAATAATGATTTTGACTGATTGCTGATGCATAAACAAAGGGTTTAAAAGTAGAACCGACCTGTCTTTTACCTTGTTTTACATGATCGTATTTAAAGTACTTATAATTTATCCCTCCAACCCATGCTTTCACGAATCCGGTTTCAGGGTCCATAGACATCACCCCTGATTCGAGGAAGAACTTATAATATTTTAATGAATCCATTGGCGACATAATTGTATCTACATCTCCTTTCCACGAAAATACTTTCATTTCTTTGGGAGTATTAAATACAGCTTTTATCGAATCCTCTGAGATATCAAGATTCTTCATTAACCTGTACCTATAAGATCTACGCATGGCAACATTCATTATTCTATCTAGTTCTTCGGTGGAAATACCTTCAAAAGGCTTAGTCTTATTGTATTTCTGAAGTTTAAAAAATACATCCTGCAAATTAGATAAATGCTCAGTAACAGCCTCTTCAGCATAAGTTTGCATTCTAGAATCTATTGTTGTGTATATTTTTAATCCATCTCTGTACAAGTTATATTTTGTACCATCTGGTTTAAGATTATCTTTTAGCCAAACTTTCATATAACCTCTAAGATATTCTCTAAAATATGTTGCTATACCTCTAGTGTGACTCTCTGGACTAAAATCTAATTCTATAGGTAGGACAGCAAGCGAATCTACTTCTGCTTGTACAAGCATGCCATTTCTTTTCATCTGATAAAAAACGGTATTCCTCCTATTTGTTGTTAACTCTTCTCTCCGTTTTGGATTAAATAATGAAGGATTTTTACACATTCCTACAAGCATAGCTGCCTCTTCTATCTTCAAGTCTTTAGGGGTAGTATTGAAATAAATTTTAGATGCTGAATTTATACCTACCGCTAAGTAATTGAAGTCGAACTTATTAAAATACATTGTAAGTATCTCGTCTTTTGTATACTGACGCTCTAATTTAATTGCAATTACCCACTCCTTAATTTTCTGTTTTATTCTTTCTCCTTTACTTCTAGAAGCAGTACCTGTAAAAAGCATTTTAGCCAACTGCTGAGTTATTGTACTTCCTCCACCACCTTTCCCTAAGGTAGCAATTGCTCTAGCCAAAGATTTAAAATCAATACCCGAATGGTTTCTGAATCTTTCATCTTCGGTAGATATTAATGCATCAATAAGGTAAGGTGATAAATCATCGTACTTTACTGGCGATCTATTCTCGTCGTAAAACTTACCAATAACTTTACCGTCAGCAGAAATTATCTCAGTTGCAAAATTACTTTCAGGGTTTTCTATCTGTTCAAATGTAGGAAGCTCGCCTAGCCATCCTTCCGATGCACCATAAAACAACCCATAAATAGACAAAATTCCTACTGATAAAATTAACCAGAAAAATAGAGTTAAACGAATAAATGCTTTTCTTAATGAATTAGTCTTCTTTTTAGATTCAGCCATCTTCTATATCTTAAATATCTATTTTAATTATCTCTCTATTCTTAGTCCAACATTCTGTATACCAGTAAGGCTATCTGTTCTCATACCTTGTTGTATACTGAATTTATAGTTTCCTTTCTCGTAAAAAACTACATCTTTTTTGTAGTAAAGTAGATTGTTTTTTATTCCCGAAACACCATCACCCAACCAAATACCTTCAGCATCAGTCATTTCATACTCCAAGGTATCTACAAGTATTCTACCATCGGGAAAATTAACCTTAGTAAAAAGATAAATATTGCTAAAAGTATAATCTACAGTATTCCTGATTTTTATATAAACCTGATTCTTAGATAAAGTATCATCAAGTGTAAATTCAAATTCAGCAATATCATTTTTTAACCAAATAGCATCAGGTATACTTTTATACTCATCAAAAATTCTATTCTCATCACAAGAAATAAGAATAAATAAAAGAGAAATTGTACTGAGTAGTAATCTCATTATAACTTTATTTTTCGTTCTTATTATCAGAACCTCTTTTAGAATCTTTAGGTCTCTTACTAAACCTACGTTTCTTATTAAATCTAGATTTATTTGAACTAGTCTTATCGCCTTCTGATGGCGTGTTTTGCTTTGTTTCTTCTGATGATTTATTAGGAGAAACATTTTTTCTTACTGTTTTTACACTTCCTTTACCTCCTTGGGTATTATTAGTGCTTTTTTGTTGTGAGTCACCTTTTGAAGGGTTGCTTCTTCTACGTTTATTATTAGGTCTTCTTTTTTTAGAAGATCCTTTTTTTACATCAAACCTATCAACATCATCTTGACCAACAACTCTTACAAACTCTACTTTTTTTGCAGATACATCGATATCCTCTTTATACTCTTCTAAAGATTCTACTTTATCTCCTTTTTTATTAATCTCGATAATTTCTTTAGCTGCAATGGCAGGAATTGGAATCCAATTCATTGGTTCGTCTTGATAAGAATACCAAACAACACCCTTGAAAATATCCATCTTTTGAAAAAATGCACGTCCTTTTTCAGTTTTAATCATTACATCTGTAGAAGGAAATTGTTTTAATGCATCCAAATAAGAATCTAACTCAAAATTCAAGCAACATTTAAGTTTACCACATTGCCCTGCAAGTTTTTGTGGATTTAAAGATAATTGCTGATAACGTGCAGCTGTAGTAGTCACAGATCTAAAATCTGTTAACCAAGTACTGCAACAAAGCTCTCTACCACAAGATCCAATACCTCCAAGTCTAGCTGCTTCTTGTCTTAATCCAATTTGCTTCATCTCTATTCGCACAGAAAAGCTTGAAGCCAATTCTTTAATCAACATTCTGAAATCTACTCTCTCTTCGGCAGTGTAGTAAAATATTGCTTTAGAGTTATCTCCTTGAAACTCTATATCTGAAAGTTTCATTTTCAAGCCAAGCCTAAGAGCAATTTTACGAGAATTCATCATCGTTTCCCACTCCCTATCTCTAGATATTTTCCAAATATCAATATCTCGTTGAGTAGCTTTTCTATAAACTTTTAATAATGTAGGATCATCTTCTTTTGTATTCTTTTTTCGCATCTGAACTTTTACAAGTTCACCTACTAAAGAAACAATCCCTATATCGTGTCCTGGCGATGCTTCTACAGCAATAGCTTCACCAATATTAAGTTTTAAATTATTTACGTTTCTATAAAATCCTTTTCTAGAATTCTTAAATCTTACTTCTACTACATCAAAAGTTTCCTGGTCTGTTGGAATTTTCATATCCGATAACCAGTTAAAAACTGTGAGTTTGTAACCTCCATCGGTACTACAAATCCCATTGCTTCTACAACCTCCGGGTAGCCCATTAACTTCAGAAGAACATCCGTTGCAACCCATCCTATATATATTTTATCAGTTTACTTAACTAGTTTTAAAACTGTTAAACTACTGAGTAAGTTCATAATTTTATTTATATGTCGATTTGTAAAGATAGAAATAATTATATGGTGACAAAATCTGTTTTTCATTACTTTCAAACTCTTTATTTCAAAGGCGTAATCAAACTTGAAATAGCTACAATAATGATAAAAATCACAAAACATTGCTTTAATTTTATCCCTAACTTAGTCATCAATTTCAACAGAAAAACATAACCTAATATAAAAAATTAATAATGAGCGATTTTTTTTATCAAGAGCCATTTCCAATAGAAAAGGACGACACAAAATATAGACTGCTTACCAAAGAGTATGTTTCTGTAACAGAACTAGATGGAAGAAAAATAGTTAAGATAGATGCAGAAGCATTACAGCTACTTGCAAAGGAAGCATTGAGTGATGTTTCTTTTTTCTTACGTCCTACTCATCTTCAAAAACTAGTTAATATTCTTGAAGATCCAGAGGCTACAAGTAACGATCAGTTTGTTGCTTACACTTTAATTCAGAATGCTGTTACTGCTGCAGGAGAACAATTGCCTAGCTGTCAAGATACGGGTACGGCAATAATTATGGGTAAAAAAGGAGAAGATATTTACACTGGTACAAACGACGCAGAGGCCTTGTCGAAAGGTGTTTACGATACTTATCAAGATAAAAACCTTCGTTTCTCTCAAGTTGTTCCTTTAACAATGATGGACGAAAAAAATACAGGGACTAACCTTCCTGCTCAAATAGATATTTATGCTACTCAAGGCAATGCCTATAAGTTTTTGTTTATGGCAAAAGGTGGTGGTTCGGCAAATAAAACTTTCCTTTATCAGAAAACAAAAGCTTTACTTACCGATGAAAATCTGAAAGAGTTTGTAAAAGGAACTCTGATGGATTTGGGAACTGCAGCTTGTCCTCCTTATCACTTAGCAGTTGTTGTTGGTGGTACTTCTGCTGAAGCAAATCTTAAAACTGTAAAACTTGCATCTGCTGGTTATCTCGACAATCTTCCTACATCAGGAAATGATGGTGGTAGAGCTTTCAGAGATTTAGAATGGGAGAAAATTATAAAAACACTAACCGAAGAAGCTGGAATTGGAGCTCAATTTGGTGGTAAATATTTTGCTCACGATGTTAGAGTAATTCGTTTACCTCGCCACGCAGCATCAAACCCTGTAGGAATTGGAGTTTCGTGTAGTGCCGATAGAAATATAAAAGGCAAGATTACCGAAGATGGAATTTTCTTAGAACAACTAGAAAAAAATCCAGCTAAATATCTTCCTGCTAAAGCTCCACACCTAGAGCCTGCAGTAGAAATTGATCTTGATAGACCTATGGCAGAAGTTCTCGCCGAACTTTCTAAGTATCCTATTAAAACTAGATTAAACCTTAGAGGAACATTAATTGTTGCTAGAGATATGGCCCATGCCCGTATTATGGACATGTTGAAAAATGGAGAAGAGATGCCTGAATATTTCAAAAACCATCCTATATACTATGCTGGCCCAGCAAAAACTCCAAAAGGTATGCCTTCGGGAAGTTTCGGGCCAACAACAGCAGGACGTATGGATCCTTACGTAGCACCTTTCCAAGAAATTGGTGGATCGATGATAATGTTGGCTAAAGGAAATAGATCTCAGCAAATGATTGATGCTTGTAATAAATTTGGTGGATTCTATCTTGGATCTATCGGTGGACCAGCAGCAATTTTAGCCGAAGAAAATATAAAATCTGTTGAAGTAGTTGATTTCCCAGAATTAGGAATGGAAGCAGTAAGAAAGATTGAAATTGTAAACTTCCCTGCATTCATAATTACTGATGATAAAGGAAACGATTTCTTCCAACAGCTATAATTTATAATTCACGGTGTGACTTTGAGTCACACCGTGAATAAGACTTTTTTTCACCTCGGGATGGCTTCGGTTGTTTCGGGGTGTTTTTGTATTTTGGGTTTAACTGTTGAAGGTTTAATTATATATATTTAAACGAAAAAACATATGCTAAACTGGGAAGAATTTGAAAAAGTAGAGATGAGAGTGGGAACAATTATTGAAGTCAGAGATTTTCCTAAAGCAAGAAAAACAGCCTATAAACTTAAAATTGATTTTGGTGAATACGGAATTAAAAATAGCTCAGCACAAATAACCAAACTCTACAAAAAAGAAGACCTCTTAGGGAAACAAATAGTTGCGGTTGTAAATTTTCCTCCAAAACAAATTGCAAATTTTATTTCAGAATGTTTAGTTTTTATGGAATAGTATCTCATTTAAGAACATACTCTAACGAAAATCTGAAAGAATTAATTCTAGATCTTGAAAATGCTGATACATACGAATGGAAGATTGGAGAAGTAAAGTCAGGACTGATAACTAATCATTATTTATTGGCTTATCCTAAGAAGTAATTACTCTACTGAAGAGTTCTACTTCTGTTGCCATTACAACTTTTATTTTTACCCGAAAATTTCGCTGATTCACGAAGATTTTATCAACTTGAATTAGCTAAATATGATGTGAATTAATTCCCCAATAACATCCTTAAATACTCATCCTCAGCTTCATTCAGCATACCTTCTTCCAAAATTAAATTCAGCTCATTATGGAAGCTTTCATTTTTTGCAAACTCTTTCATTACTTGTCGGTAAGGTCCAACTAAGTGGTGGTTGAAAGAAACTGAACCATTAATTAAATTAACTAAGAGTTGCCTGTTAAAATACTGAATTTCAAAAACCCTATTTAATGCAAGAAGTCTAGTGTTAAACCCGAAAGAACCGGATGTAAAATCTACAAGTTCATTGGCGTATTTTTGTTTTTCTGAGTTAGAAAAATCTCCGTAAGTAACTGCATTCTTCAACCAACTCAATCTCACAAAAGGAATTGAAGATCCCGAGACACCTTTTGTTTTGTCAAGATATATATTCAATTTTTCAGGGAAACTTTCACAAAGTAAATCTAAACTACTCGAAATAACTTGGTAAGATTTGGTGTCTAAATATTCTTCGAAATATTCTCTTTCTGATTTATCTATATTTTTAGTGATCGAAATAATATCCTTTATCAATACCACGTCTTTTGTTGAAAGTATTTCCATCCTTAGATCTGTTGCTGACTCAATATCCTTTAGTTGCGAATAAACCTCAGCCAAAACTTTATGATTCTCTTTTTTTAAATTAATTTCAGAATACAATTTTAACTTATCTTTTTCTGACAACTTCGAAAGTTGCTTTACGGCCATCGTTCTACTGTAAGATGTGCTTCCTTTTAGTACTTGTTCTTTCCACTGATTTTGAGGTTTGTTAACTTTATAATCTGCCAAGCTCTCAATGTTGGAATCCACCTCGAAAAAATCAATTCTCCTATTGAAATACAAAGTATCTACCAATGAATTAAATCTAAACAACAATTCTTCTTTTTTGTTTTTACGAATAGTAGTAATAGGAATTTCAAAATCAAAAACAGCATTAACATGCTTTATTTCTAATCCTCTTTTTCTTCCTTTCTCGAAATAATTAATTTCAACTTGTGGCTCTCCATGTCCATAAACCCATTGATTAAAAAATGCAGATAAGTCAACATCTAAAGTTACCTCAAAAGAATTTTTCAAAGTTTCAGTTTCTACTACTCCAAAAAGATTATCCTCTGTATATTTCTTAATAGCTTTTTTGAAATTTTCTTCTCCCAACTTTTCCTCTAACATCATCAAAACAAAAGAACCCTTGTAGTAAAACCTCTCTGTACCAGCTTTTGGATGAGCAAGTGGGAGACTATCTCTTCTAGAAATTTTCAAAATCAAATCTCTGTACAACTTCTTCTCCCACAAAAAAGCTTCTTCACCAATAAATTTATTTATAACCTTTAGCTGATAAAAAGTCGCAAACCCCTCGTGTAGCCAGTGATGCTTAGAACTACTGCAAGTAAGTGCATCGCCAAACCATTGATGAGCCATCTCATGGGCATTAACGCTTATGTAGTTTTGATCAATAAAAGATGTATCGTTACAAAAATAAGTATCACTAAAAATTGTGGCTTCGGTATTTTCCATTGCCCCATGTTTGAAATCAGATACAGGAATCTGTGCATACTTATCCCAAGGATATTTTATTCCAATCTCATTTTCAAAAAATGACATTATTTCTTCAGTAAAACGGTAAGTTGGTTCTACTTTTTCTTCTTCTCCAGTGTAATACCAATACTGAAAATCAATATTATTTAGCCGTTGGCTGTTAGCCTTTAGCTTTTGGCTTTCAACTATTACCTGTTGACTTTCTACTTTGAGCTTTGATCTTCCAATTTTTGGTTCTTTCTTTTCGGTTCCTGAGCGTAGCCGAAGGACACTTTCAACTTCAAGTTTAGAACTTCCACTATTTACCTCTTGGGTTCCTGAGCGTAGCCGAAGTACACTTTCAACTTTAAAATTGTATTCCCCTCCCGCCAACATAACTAAGTAAGAACTCATAGGATGCTTGGTCTGATAATGCCATTTAATATTTAAGCTGTCTTTTTCTTTTGACAACAACTCGCCACTTGCCAATAAATTGTACTCTTTAGGGAAAGAAACTAAAATATCGTAAATAGATTTCTCATCTTGCAAATCGTAGCTAGGAAACCAATACCTATTATCTATCCCCTGACCTTGTGTCCATATTTGTTTATTCCGCCTATTAGTTTTATCATCCCAGCCAACAAAAAACAACCCTTTCCTTGGCGTGGCTGAATACTGTATTTCTAAAATATTTATTTTTTCTGAATTTGCATCAGGATAAATCCACATTCCTCCCTTTGGCAAATATCTGTAGTTTGCATTTTTACCATTCAATAATACCGTCTTAAGATTGAAATTAACTGCGTGAATAAAGAAGGAATCTACTTTAGGCTTAAGGTTAACAAAAGTGATTCTAGATTTTCCATCAATGGATTTATCGTATGGATTTATTTTTAAATTAATACTCACAGTATCAATATCAACAAACCTTTCGTGAGCTTTAAAATCATTTGACTTCGGAAAATTCTGTGCCATGGAACTGACAGTCAAAAACATAAATATGTAGAAAAAGTATTTTTTTAGCATTTAATTCATTATTAATTAATATACCTATTAGCTAATGACAACAACTAATAGACCTCGTAGTATCACAGACCTACGAGTGTCGGATTAAAAGAATGGTTCTACTGTTATTTTAATAGATTTTCTAAATTAGAAAATACGTCATAATTGAACAAAATTCACTTAATGCAATTAAGTGAATGTAGCTGAAATATCTATAGCAACAGTGAGAACATAATGTAATTTATTTTGGAATAGACCTTTCGACTTCGCCTTGGCTCTAGTTCGGCTACGCTCACTAACCACGCTACCCATGACGACTTTGTATTTATTTCGCAAAGTCGCAGAGCCGCAAAGCTGATTTTCTTAGCGCCTTAGCGACTTTGCGAGATTCAAATCGTCATTAGCTCATTGGAGTTTTTTGAGAAAAAACTTAGGACTCAAGGTGACGATTTTTCCACAACATTCGTGTTAGTCCCAAAAATAAATTAGGTCATTCTTCTCAATCCAGACGCTACGAGGTTCTTCGAACACTCTTAGGTCTTACCAATCTACAATTGACACCTAGCAACCAGATTCTCCCCTAAACTAAGATTTTTTCAAACAATATATTCAAAAGACACTTTCAATTTTTATATTTGCTAATAATCGCTTTACAAGAAAGTAAAAAAGTATAAATGCAACAAAACCCTTTAAGCACTCCAATAGAATACCTTAACGGCGTTGGTCCTCAGCGTGGCGATATGCTTAGGAAAGAATTAAGGATGTTTACTTATGGTGATTTATTGCATTTGTTTCCAAATCGTTACATCGACAAAACAAAATATTTCAAAATAAATGAAGTAAGTCCTAACACAAGCGATGTACAAATTGTTGGGCGATTAGTTGGGTTACAAGATGTTAAGCAAAAACGTGGTAGCCGACTTGTAGGTACTTTTGTTGACGACACTGGGCAAATAGATTTGGTGTGGTTTAGAGCAACAACTTGGCTAAAGAAAAATCTTAAAATAAATCAGGTTTATGTGATTTTTGGTAAGGTTACTAAATTTGGGATCACTCTAAATATGGCTCATCCAGAGATGGAACTTTTGGAAGAACACAAGAGGAACCTAAGAACGGCTATGCAAGCTGTCTACCCATCTACAGAAAAATTATCTAAGGCCAATTTTACTTCTCGGACAATGAGTAGGATTGTGCAGGCTCTATTTTATCAACTCGGATCAGGTAGATTTAGAGAAACTCTTTCGCAAGAAATTATAGATAAGCACAAGTTGATTTCTAAGAATGATGCTTTGTTTAATATCCACTTTCCTGTGAGTCAAGATTTTTTATCGAAAGCACAATTCAGGCTAAAGTTCGAAGAGCTTTTTTACATTCAAGTGGAACTTATCTCTAAGAAGCTAATCAGAAAAAATAGACTTAAAAGTTATGTTTTCGAAAATGTAGGAGAACATTTCAACGACTTTTACAACAATCATTTACCTTTCACGCTAACAGGTGCTCAGAAAAGAGTTCTAAAAGAGATTCGTAAAGACACTTTACAAGGCGAACACATGAATAGGTTAATTCAGGGCGATGTTGGAAGTGGAAAAACCATAGTCGCATTTATGAGTATGCTTATTGCTATTGATAATGGCTATCAAGCTACACTAATGGCTCCAACAAGTATTCTTGCAACTCAGCACAACGAAGGTATTTCGGAACTTGTTGACAAAATGGATCTACGTGTAGAGTTACTTACTGGTGCTACAAAAACTGCAAAGCGGAGGAAAATTCACGAAGCATTATTATCTGGCGAAATAGATATTCTTATTGGTACACACGCATTAATAGAGGATAAAGTTGTTTACAAAAATCTAGGGATAGCAATTATCGATGAGCAACACAGATTTGGTGTTGCCCAACGTGCAAAACTGTGGAAGAAAAATACTTTGGCACCTCACGTTTTAGTGATGACAGCGACTCCTATTCCTCGTACTTTGGCAATGAGTTTGTATGGAGATTTAGATATTTCGGTAATCGACGAACTTCCTCCTGGTAGAAAGCCAATAAAAACTCTTCACCGCTACGACTCTAATCGTTTGCGAGTATTCAAATTCATGAAAGATGAAATTACAAAAGGAAGACAAATTTACGTAGTGTATCCACTGATTGAAGAATCGGAAAAAATGGATTATAAAGATTTGATGGATGGTTACGAAAGTATTGATAGGTACTTTCCTAAACCAGAATATCAGATAAGTATGGTCCATGGAAAAATGAAGCCTGCCGATAAAGAATATGAAATGAACCGTTTTGTAAAAGGTGAAACACAAATAATGGTTGCCACAACAGTTATTGAAGTTGGTGTAAATGTACCTAACGCATCTGTTATGATTATAGAAAGTTCGGAACGTTTCGGTCTTTCTCAACTACATCAACTACGAGGACGAGTTGGACGTGGAGGAGAACAATCTTATTGTATACTGATGACGGGAGTTAAACTTTCTAGTGACTCTAAAACAAGGCTAGAAACTATGGTTAGAACTAACGATGGTTTCGAAATTGCCGATGTGGATTTAAAACTTCGTGGTCCTGGTGATATTATGGGTACTCAACAAAGTGGTGTTTTAGATATGAAGATTGCAGATATTGTTAAAGATAGCGACATACTTCTTCTTGCGCGTGAAATGGCTTTAGAAATCTTAAACGACGATCCTCTACTTCAGAAACCAGAAAACAGACCTATTTGGGAAACCTATCAGAATATTTCGAAAAATAAAACTATGTGGGGTAATATTTCGTGATGCTCGTATAAGAAATAGTACTACAATCGATGATATGAAACTTTGAATGATTTATATTATTACCTTAAATCCGCAAATGGATTTCTATTACAAAACTGTACTGCACGCTATCATTGGCAATGCTCATAAAAACTTACTCATCGTATCTATGGATACGTCTGCGTTACTTTTTCTTGTGCTACACCAATGACAACATACATTACAGCTTTTCATAACGAAACCACTTGCGGATTTAAGGTATTAAGAAAAATAGAAGGTTAATAGATTTAAGGATTATAAGATTACCGTATCTATCTTTATTATGAGATAAAATTTAGTCGTCCGTTAATCTTATAATCAAATTTCTACTCTTCTCCATTTTTGTTATAAATACAAATCATACGAGAAATTAAAAAACTACAAGAACCCCAAAGCTAACATAGCTTCTTCGCTCATCATCTCTTTTGTCCACTGTGGCTCAAAAGTAAGTTCTAGTTCACAACTTGTAATTCCTTCTATTCCTGCAATTCTAGTTTCTACTTCTTGAGGCATAGATTCTGCTACCGGACAGTTTGGAGTAGTAAGAGTCATTACAACTTTAGCTAAACCTTCGTCTGATACTTGTACATCGTAAATCAAACCTAATTCGTATATATCAATAGGGATTTCAGGGTCGTAAATAGTGTGTAATACCTCAACTATATGATCGCCTAATGCTTGTACTTCTGCTTCTGTTTTCATCTAAATATATCTTAATTCTGATAAATAAAACTCACAATTAACTGTTTATAAAAAACTGCTTCTTATACTCGTTTCATCTGAATTGTTATCATTACTATTGATTTTCTAGCTTGGCATCTAAAGCCACGGCATAGAATTTCATCATTTTAATTGTAGCCAATAAACCATTTGCTCTTGTAGGCGAGAGGTGTTCCCTTAAGCCTATTTCGTCAAGGAAAGATAAATCTTCTGCAACAACATCTTTTGGTGTCTGATTAGAAAGAACCCGAAACAACAAAGCAAGAACTCCCTTAGCAATTATAGCATCGCCATCGGCAGTGTAAACAATTTTACCATCAACAAGCTCGGCATGTAACCAAGCTTGGCTCTGGCAACCTTTTACCAAGAATGCTTCAGTTTTATACTTTTCATCAATTTTAGATAAGTTTTTACCTAAATCAATGATGTAGTCATACTTTTCCATCCAATCGTCAAATAAATTGAAATCGTCTAGAATATCTTCTTTTATTTCTTGAATCGTCATCTTTATTTTCTCTAAATCGTGGCAAATGTACAATAAGCTTTCTTATTTTAAAAAGACTAGTTATAAATAAGCAGTATTTAACGATAAACAAATATGATGATGTTGAAAATGAAGCATTGGTATAAAAATTAATTATTTATTAGATGATAATATTATTTGTAACGAGTAAAATTATCGTGACAAAACAATATTTTAACATTATTTTTGTAGCCTAATACTTTGTGTTTGTAGGTATTTATTTAATCATATTTTATCAATTTTTTTATTTTAAATATTATATTTGGTACACTAATTCACAGGCATGGTTTATGTATCATGCAGAATATTTAAACAATAAATTTAAAATGAAAAAATATATACTTCTACTTGTGTTTATAATGAGTTCTGTAACTATGAGTTACGCTCAATATGTAAACATCCCTGATGCAAATTTCAGAAAAGCACTAATAAAAGCTGGTGTTGACAAAAATAAAGATGGTAAGATATCCACTTACGAAGCTAAGAGAAAAAAATCTTTGAAGTTGATGGAGTTTAAAGGTAATGTATGGAAAGGTTTAAACATTAAAGATCTAACTGGAATTGAAGCCTTCACAGAATTAACAACTTTAGATGTTAGACAAAATAAGCTAACTAAGATTAATGTTTCTAAAAATAGAAAATTAATTTGGTTAAAAGTTAGCGACAACAATCTACGTAGCATTGATATTACCCGCAACACACTTCTTCAGACTTTTCATTGCGAGAACAATAATATCACATCAATGAATGTTTCCAAAAATGTACGCCTAAAAGATTTTAATTGTTCTGGTAACAAATTAAAATGGTTGGATATTTCAAAAAACCCTAAGATATCTCTTTTGGGTTGCGCAAATAACACCTTAAATGGATTAAGCGTAAGGAACAATAAAGCTCTAACTGATTTTGATTGTAGTGGTAGTGGGTTAACTAAAATAGATATTTCTAAAAATCTAGAAATGGTAGCTTTATCTTGTTTTGATAATCAGATAGAAGTTCTAGATGTATCTAAAAACAGCAAACTTATCTATTTATTTTGTGCAGCAAACAAACTAAAAAAACTAGATACAAAAAGTAATAAGAACCTAGAATATATTGACTGTAGTAATAATAATTTAACAAAATTAGATGTTTCAAAAAATCTAAAATTAAGGTCTCTAGAGTGTAAGGATAATATGTTAGCAGTTTTAGATTTATCTAAAAGCAACAAACTATCGGTACTTAAATGTGGAGGCAATAACATGGATAAAATTTGTGTTTGGGATCTTAAATATTTTACAGAAAACCTTGATGTGGATGTTGAATCAACTGTTGACATTATTACAGACCCACAATTCCTTTACGTAAAAACAGAAAAAGTAGTTATTGATAGTGTTACTATAATTACCGCAAAATCTAACAAACCAAAAAAGACAGTAAAAAAGGCTCCTAAAAAACATGTTCCTAAAGAGGAGAATATAGATGATTTACCTGCTTACGAAGAACCAGTTCCTTTAGATATGAACAAATCTTATGATGCAAGTAAATTAGATCCTAAGCATCAGAAGACAGAAAAGAATGAAGATGAACCAATGCCACTTGACGCTAATGGAACTTACGATTCAAGTAAACTAAATCCAAAGACAGAAAGATAATACTTATCAGAATACAAAAAGGGTTTTACTAGAATAGTAAAACCCTTTTTTTGTTTTTTGAAAAGATGCCAATATTTAGAATTTATGTGGCCTAATCATATTTTCTGGTTTAAGAATATCGTCCAATTTATCTTTAGTAAGTAGTTTGTGTTCTAATACCAAATCGTAAACTCCCCTACCCGTTTCTAAAGCCTCAGTTGCTATTTTAGAACTTGCCTTATATCCAATATATGGATTTAGAGCCGTTACAATCCCTATACTATTTTTAACCATATTCATACAAACTTCTTCATTTGCAGTAATCCCATCAATTGCTTTTGTACGGAAAGTATCCATAGCTTTTTCAAGTAATTGAATAGATTCCATAATACTCTGAACAATTATAGGCTCCATAACATTCAATTGCAACTGACCAGCTTCTGCTGCAAAAGTTACTGTAAGATCATTTCCGATAACCTTGAAACAAACCTGATTTACAACTTCAGGAATAACAGGATTTACTTTACCTGGCATAATTGAAGAACCAGGTTGCTTTTTTGGTAAATTAATCTCTCCAAAACCAGCTCTAGGTCCTGAGGACAACAAACGTAAATCATTAGCAATCTTCGATAATTTTACAGACATACGTTTCA
>JADGDT010000012.1:49467-50649 GCA_016744755.1 Ichthyobacteriaceae bacterium
TTTTTGGTAAATTAATCTCTCCAAAACCAGCTCTAGGTCCTGAGGACAACAAACGTAAATCATTAGCAATCTTCGATAATTTTACAGACATACGTTTCATTGCCGATGAATAAATCACATACGAACCAGTGTCAGGTGTTGCTTCTACCAAATTTTCGGCAAGTACAAATTTATTATTTGCTACCTTACATAACTCTCTAGTACAAACCTCAGCATAACCTGGAACAGAATTAATACCTGTGCCAATTGCCGTAGCTCCCATATTTATTTCCTTAAATAAATCTGCATTCTGTCTAAGCCTAGTAACCTCTTCTTCTAAAGTTGCTGCGTAAGCTTCAAACTCTTGACCCAAAGTCATAGGTACAGCATCTTGCAGTTGAGTACGTCCCATTTTAAGTACATGAGAAAACTCTTCACCTTTAATTCTAAAAGACTTAATTAACTCTTTTAGGTGAATTATCATATCTTCATTCATATCCAACAAAGCTATTTTTATAGCTGTAGGATATGCGTCGTTGGTAGATTGAGAAAGATTAACATGATCGTTTGGTGTAATAAATTTGTACTCCCCTTTTTTACCTCCCAAAATTTCGTTAGCTCTATTTGCAATAACCTCATTAATATTCATATTGGTAGATGTTCCCGCACCTCCCTGAATCATATCAATTGGAAACTCGTTATCAAATTTCCCTGTCATCACTTCTTCTCCTGCCTTAATTATGGCATCGCTAAACTTATTATCTAATATCCCTAATTGATTATTAGCCCTTGCAGCAGCAATTTTAACAGCAGCCAAAGCTTTAATAAAACGAGGATAAGAACCTAGTCTCGACCATGATATATTGAAGTTCTCCAAAGCTCGTTGTGTTTGAACTCCGTAGTATGCATTTTTAGGAATTTCTTTATCTCCCAATAAATCGCTTTCTATTCTTTTAGACATCTATTTTTAATTTTTAGTTGCAGGACAAATGTAATTATTTTCAACTTTCAATTAGTAAGTTATACATGAAAATATTATTGAATATTTGATTTTTACACCTATTAAATATCATTATAGTTTTAATACGTAATTATAATCAGAAATACACAAATATGTAAAACATAAAATATATCATAATTTATGAATACATAAAAAATTATTTTTGGCTAAATATCTTTAATGATTTAAAAACTCCTTATGAA
>JADGDT010000115.1 GCA_016744755.1 Ichthyobacteriaceae bacterium
CTATAATAAAATCGAATAAGGTCATGGAGATATATAATGTTTTTAAAATAAGAGACTTGTTCCTAAATCCATTTCTTATTATAGTTTCAATAATTTTTTTTGTATTTGCAGATATTTATTTGGTATTAATTTTTATTGTTGGATTTGTATTTTATCAATCTTTTTTGATAAATCAATTCATGATAAATAATGATGCTTTAGTCATACAATATCCTATAAGAATAGCTAAAAGAAAAATAATTTATTTATGGATAGAAATAAAAGAGATAAGAGTTAAAAAATATGGTCGTACAGGATTAGGGAGTATGCCATTTATGGATATTTACATTAAAAACGAAAAAGTAGAAGAAAGAAAGCGCATTCACTTTCATTCAATGGACGAGAATGAATTTATAAAATTCATGAAAGCATTAAACAACAAGCTCCCTGAAGGTAAACTTGTTGTAAATAGTTATTAATTGGCTATCTTGGTTAGATGAGGTAACCACAATAATCGTGAGTAATAAATTTCCGTTAAGTTTTATTTTATATCTTTACACTATGAATATTATAGATCAAAATAAAACATCGATAGTCTCTTTAGCTAAATCACATGGAGTTAGTTCTATTTCTGTATTTGGTTCTGTGTTAACTAATAGATTCAAGCCAACATCAGATATAGATGTACTTGTTAAATTTGAAGGTGTTGATTTGTATAACTACTTTGATAATTACATAGACTTGAAAGAAAAACTAGAAACTATTTTAAAACGCGATGTTGACCTTGTAGAAGAACAGACAGTAAAAAATCCTATTTTAAAAAGAGTAATCGAAAGAACAAAAAAAGTAATATGGACGAACGCATAGAGAAATGGCTTTATGATGTAAAGCTTGCCATAGAAGAAATTGAAAGTTTTTTTGATAACAACCCCAAAGACTTTTTCGAATACAAAAAAAATGTTCTTTTAAAAAGAGCCATCGAAAGAAATTTAGAAATTATTGGAGAGGCTGTAAATAGAATAAAGAAAAAAGACCCAAATTTTGATATACAAAATGCAAAAGCAATTATAGGTCTTCGTAATTTTATTATTCATTCATATGATAAGATATCAGATGAAAACATTTGGGCAATAGTTATTAACCACATCCCTAAACTTAAGAAAGATATTCTAAAGTATCTGACTGAATAGTCATCTTGGTCAGATTACTACCCTTTTTCTACAAAATTGCATTTTGTCAGTATAAATTTATGAGAAAATGCCTTGGTTGGAAGATTCTATAAATAAAGATGAATTGTATGCCGAAGGTAACTCTACTAACTTCTCAGTGTTTGGAGGTCACTTCAGATATGTTTTACAAATTGGATATAGGTTTTAATTAATCACAGAAAAATTATTTTTTGTTTGGGTACTACGTTTATTATTTAAATTTAGAACTCGCTAACAAGCAATAAAGGGGTCCATGGTCGAGTGGATAGGTAGCACTCTGCAAAAGCGTCTACATCGGCTCAAACCCGACTGGAACCTCACAAAACTAAAGACTTACATTAACTTGTAAGTCTTTTTTTTTGCTTATACCTATTAAAAGTGGTACTACCACGAATGTTGTGGAAATTTGAATAAATTATATCCTTAAGAAAATAAAAGATTAAGGGTTTAAAGGATTATAGGATTACTGTACCTATTGTTTACTCTGTAATACTCTAATCTTATAATCTAATTTTTACTCTACTACTCTTTTGTTTTCCACACAAATCAGGGTATAACCTTAAAAGTAATTGCTTTATAGCATCAGCACAATCAACACATCTCAACACATATCAATACCTCTTTTGGGGGATACTAAAAAATTACGTGTATTCTCGACTGAGTCTCTTGTATATTTAACTTCTATACCTGTTAAGTAAAGAGGAATGATTAACACTATTACAGTCTCGAAACTTTTTTCAGAGCCAACCTTATTGATTTTACTACTTTCTTAACATCCTTATCTGCCAAAGACGAAGATAAAAACCAAGCTTCGTATTGCGATGGAGGTATAAAAACGCCATTTTCTGCTAGTTCCCAAAAGAACACTTTGAATTTTTCTGTATCGCTATTCTGTGCTGATTCAAAATTTGTAACACTTTTATCTGTAAAGAATGGATTAATCATAGAGCCAAACTTATTTACTTGTAAATCAACTCCAAATTCTTTTGCTGAATTTAGTAGTGCTTCTTCAATAAGCCTAGCATTATCTTCGAATTTAGAATATGGATTTTGTTTCTTTAACTCCCGTAAAGTAGCAATACCTGCAGCCATAGCTATTGGATTTCCAGAAAGTGTGCCTGCTTGATACATTCCTCCTAAAGGTGCAACCATTTCCATAATTTCGTTTCTTGCTCCATAAGCTCCAACCGGAAAACCGCCACCAATAACTTTACCTAAGCAAGTAATATCAGCATTTAATTCAATTAAATCTTGAGCTCCTCCAAATTTAGATCTGAAACCTGTCATTACCTCATCGGCTATAATAAGGATATTATTTTCTTTTGCTAATTTATTCAATCCTTTTATAAAACAATCATCAGGTACTACAACTCCCATGTTGCCAGCAATAGGCTCAATGATAATTGCTGCAATATCTTTATTAGCAGAAACTAAAGTCTCTACACTCTCTAAGTTATTATACTCAGCAATTAATGTATTTTTAACTGCATCTTCTGGTACTCCTTTACTACCAGGCAAACTTAATGTTGCTAGCCCCGAACCAGCAGCTACTAACAAAGAATCGGCATGACCGTGATAACAGCCAGAAAATTTTATGATTTTATCTTTTCCTGTAAAAGCTCTTGCCAATCTCAATGCACTAAAAACTGCTTCGGTTCCAGAATTAACAAACCTAACTTTATCCATTTTAGCAAAAGCATCGCAAACCATACCCGCTAAGGTAATTTCACTTTGTGTTGATGCTCCAAAACTATAACCATTCTTTGTGGCTTTTGTTATTGCATTCTGAACTAGTTTATGCTTATGTCCCAAAATCATTGGCCCATAAGAAAGTACCATATCTACATACTTATTGTTATCAACATCAACAATAATACTTCCTCTTGCTTTTTTAATAAAAATAGGGTTCCCTCCTACTGAGCTAAATGCTCTAACTGGCGAATTAACTGCTCCAACAAGATGTTTTTGTCCTTCTACAAATAGCTTTTGTGATTTCTTTAGGCTTATCATTTATTCAAGATTTTAGCAGCTTCTTTAGCAAAGTATGTAATAATTATATCGGCACCAGCACGTTTCATAGAAGTAAGACTTTCCATCATTACTTTCTCTCCGTCAATCCATCCTTTTTGTGCGGCTGCTTTTACCATTGCATATTCGCCACTTACGTTGTAACACGCAATAGGTTTATTAAATTCGTTTTTTAAATCTCTAACAATATCTAGGTAAGACAATGCAGGCTTTACCATAAGAATATCTGCTCCTTCGTTATTATCGTACTTAGCTTCTAGCATTGCTTCTTCTCTATTGGCAGGATCCATTTGGTACGTTTTTCTATCGCCAAACGCTGGTGCAGAATCTGCAGCATCACGGAAAGGCCCGTAAAATGCTGATGAAAACTTAACAGAGTAAGCCATTATTGGCAAATCTTCGAAACCAGAATTATCTAATACACTCCTAACTGCCTCTATTGTTCCGTCCATCATACCCGAAGGTGCAACCATATCTGCTCCCGCTTTTGCATGAGAAATAACTTGTTTCTGAATATTTGTAAGAGTAGAATCATTGTCAACATCATGATTATGAATTATTCCACAATGTCCGTGACTTGTATATTCGCAAAAACACACATCTGTAATTATGTACAAGCTTGGATAATTTTTCTTGATAAATTTAATTGCTTGCTGAATAATACCTTCATCGTTCCACGTTTCTGTTCCTTCTTCATCTTTATCTGCTGGGATACCAAATAATAAAATCGATGGAATATTTAGCTCTACAACCTCATTTAGTTCTGAACTAATCCTATCTAAAGAAAACCTTTTAATACCTGGCATAGATTCTATTTCCGATTCTATACCACTGCCTTCTTCTATAAATAAAGGATAAACAAAATCGTTTACCGATAAACTATTCTCCCTTACCAATCTTCTAATGCTTTCTTTTTTACGCAAGCGTCTTGTTCTATTCATAGTAAAAATATTGAACGGCTAAATTAATCACATTTTCTATTAATGGAACTTTGGAAACAACAACATTTTCGAAATATTTATTGGCTTCAATAGCAGTGGAATTACCAATGCAGAAAGCTACAGAGTCAACGGCAGAATTAAATTTTATAAAACTAGCAACTGCTGAAGGACTAAAAAACAATATCCCGTTGTAATAATCTATAATTTGTTTAGGCTTTAATGTTGTTTCATAAACCTGAACTATTTCTAAACTGATTTTATTTGAGGTAATGATTTCTGGTAGTTCTTCCCTTGTTAAATTTCCACAGAAATAAGTAATTGCTTGTTTGTTGTCTAATTTCAAAATTTGCTCTGCTAGTTCTGCTGAGGATGTGCTTTTTAGGTTTACAGAAATATTATTATCTAATAATAACTGCTCTGTTTTATCGCCAACACAATAAACTTTATCAATATTATTTAAATTAATTCTATTACTTGTTAAACATGATTTTACAGCATTTTTACTTGTGAAAATTGCTCTTGAAATATTAGGATCTGCAATTACTACTTCATCAGCATACTTAATATTTATGAAATCTAAAGAAACGATTTCTATTACCCCAAATAGTTTTAGTTGAGATTTAGTAAGCTTTTTTGTTGATAATATTTTTATGGTATTGTGCATATTTTTGACTGTCAGATTCAGAAATAAATATAGGTTTTAATTAAAATTTACTGGCTAAGTTCTAATAATCATCTCCTTTGCTTTTATGCCCCCAATTGTAGTGTTAGCCCAGAAATGGAAATACTTATGAGCAACACATTAGGCTGGCTTTTGCTTTTGGGCAAAAGACCCGACTAATGTGTTTGCGAATAGTATTGCCATTGAGGACTAAAAGCGTAAAGTGGGAATTGGCACATAATTACATGTATTATTATAAATATTAATATTAAAGGCTGTGTTGTTTGTGATGATGTTTGAACCTAAACCAAACTTAACCACAAAGAGACTCAAAAGGACTCAAAGGTAAGCATAAAAGCTCTCAAAGATTTTGTTTACTTTAAATTCACTTTATGTTTATTTATGTTTCTTCGTGCCAAATTTAGTGTTCGTTGTGGTTGAAAAAAATTACTGAATTTCACACTTAATCTCTTTCATTAATTTGTCACCGCCTTTATTTAAGATAATACCTGCACAAAGCTCACCTATATTGTTCCACTTGTTTTTAGATAAAGTTTTTTCTACCTCTATTTTTTGCTTCCCATCAATAGAAAGCAAAGTCCCTTTAAATCTAATACTATTACCTTCAATAGTAGCTAAAGCTCCAATAGGTGCAGTACATCCACCTTCTAGAGTTTTCATAAACTGACGTTCGGCAAAAACACATTGTTCGGTTTCTGCATCATTCATATTCGCACAAACTTTTATTATTTCCTTGTTATTAGTTAGAGCTGTTACAACAATTGCTCCTTGTGCAGGTGCAGGTGTCATCCAATCTAAAATTAAATGATTTTTGGGTAAAACATTTATTCTCTCTAATCCTGCCTTTGCGAAAATAGCACCATCCCAATTATTGTCTTTTAGTTTCTGAAGTCGTGTATTTACGTTTCCTCTAAGACCTGCTAAATTGTGAGCGGGATATTTATTTAGCCAGAAAGCCTTTCGTCTTAAACTTCCCGTTGCCACTATTGCTTCCGAATTATCCAGAAAATCGCAGTTATTATTAAAAACTAAAACATCTGCATTGCTTCCTCTTTCTAAAACTGCTACTTGCGTAATACCTTCGGGTAAAGTTGTAGGTACATCTTTTAGCGAGTGCACAGCAATATCAAAATTACCTTTTAGCATTGCATTATCTATGGCTCTAGTAAAAACTCCATATCCACCAATTTCGTGAATTGGAATATTAAGTATAGAATCTCCTTTTGTAGAAATTTCTACTAGTTCTACTTTGTACCCAAAATCTTCTAATTTTTGTTTTACCAAATTAGATTGCCACAAAGCCAATTTGCTTGATCTAGTCCCTATTTTTATTACACCTTGCTCACTCATCTACTTGAATATTTGCTCTACCTGTATAAGTTCCGATTTATCTACTCCAGTATTTTCTTTTAAATAAACAGCATATTTAGAAACTATTTTATCTATTAAATAATTAGATATATCAGCTTTGGTGTCTCCTCCCAAATGCTCCTTAGAGTAGATCTCTAAAGCATCATTTTTTATCTGCTCTAGTGATTTTTTAAGGTGATTAATTGCAGGAGTAATTTTGCGAAAAGAAAGCCATTCTATAAATTCATTCTTATAATTATTAACAATACTCTCTACCAATGGAATTTGTTTTTTCCTATTATCTAAAGTAGTTATTGTTCTAGAAGACAACTCATCAACATCAACAACAGTAGTGTTTTTATTATCAGAAACAGATAATTCTACATTCTTAGGCACTGATAAATCAAATATCCATTGCTTTTTCTCTTTATTAATATTCTCTGTAGTTACCAATGCTTTGCTAGATGATGTTGCAACAATAACAATATCTGCTTTGGCTATTTCTTTATCTATATTTGAATAATTGGAGTTTACAACTTCTAGTTCTTTAGATAGTTTTTCCGACTTAGAATTATCTCTATTTATTAGAACAATATTATTTTTATAGAAATGCTTTACAGAATTTCTAGCAGTACTTTCTCCCATCTTACCTATCCCCAAAATTAAAAGATTTAGAGAGGAATAATTTGCTATATTTTCTTTGATGTATTGTATGGTAGAATAAGAAACTGAAGTTGTGCCCGAGCTTAAAGATGTAGTATTTTTAACCTCTTTGCTTGCTTGTAAAGTTATATTGAACAGTCTTTCTAAAAATGAGCTTATAACACCTTGCTCTTTAGATTTGTTGAATGATGATTTTAATTGACCAACAATTTCGTAATCTCCCAGAATCTGACTGTCAACGCCTGTGGCCAATTTAATAAAATGTTCTATGGCATGGTTACCCTCGAAAGAAAAAGAGTAATTTAAAAAGGTAGCTTCATCTCCAAAAGTATATTTACAAAGCAACTCTGTAAGTACCGATTTATTTTGAGCAAAACCAATAATCTCCGTTCTATTACAAGTAGAAATTACCATTAAATCTGTTAAATTATTAGATTTTGCATCTAATAATAATTCATGATGCTTTTCTGACGTAAGGCTGTAATTACTTCTAGTAACCACATCGGCGGTTTTATAGCTAATTCCTATTGTAAAAAATGTATTATTAGTTTCGCTCATTTCCTCTTATTACATCTTCAAGTTTATAGTAATTCTTGTGCCTTTATCTTTAGCAGAATTCACAAATAATCTACCATTAATATAACTTATTCTCTCTTTCATGAAGAACATTCCCATGCCTCCTCCTTTTTTATCTATTGTAGTTTTTGCTGAATCAAAACCTTTTCCATCATCATCAATTACTATACTCAACATCTCTTTTGTATGGCTCAACGAAATAAGAATGTAGTTTGAATTGGCATATTTCAACGAATTGTTTACAGCTTCTTGTACCACTCTATAAAGGTTGGTTTCTACTATAGAATCGAAACGTAAATTAAAATCTGTTTTATTTTCAAAGAGAATTTTTTTTCCTGTAAATTTCGATAATTTTTCGGATAACTTACTTAATGTAGGAGCAATTCCATAGTCTAACAATTCTGGTGGAGTAAGGTTAAAAGTAACAGTTCTTACCTCTTTAATTAAAGTACTGAGTAGTAATTTTAATCTATCAATTTTTACTGATGTTGACTCAATATTTTCGACATTAATGGATTCTATATTAAAATTAAGTGCCGTTAGCATCTGCCCTATTCCATCGTGAATATCTTTAGCAATACGTTTTCTTTCTTCTTCTTGAGCCTCTACAATCTGGCTTGCATGAATCTTTTGCTGAGCTACTTGTTTCTCGTATTTCTCCTCATTTAATTGATCTATTTCTTTCTGAGATTCTACTCTTTGGGTAATATCTGTACACAAAATAAGTATAGACCTATCGTCAATAAATTTTCTAGAAGGAATTACCGTTAACTCTAACCAAATGTTTTTATCTGATTTTGTTATAGCTCTAACATTCTTAATCCAAATACTTTGCCTTTTACCATTAAGTAAATCATCAATTATATGTCTTTCAGACTCGCTTAAAACAAATAAATTATCGAAAAGTTTATGGTTACCCGATTTACTAACACCCAATAATTTACTAAATTTCTTACTTATATTCTCAATTGTACCATCCTCTGACACACTAGCAAACAATATAGCATTGTTAATTGCAAAATTCAATCTTTTTAGCTTTTGAAGAGATTCTTCTTTAATTTTAAACAGCTCTTCTATTTCAATAAATTTATCGTAAGAATCTTTATCTGAAATATCTAAATCGGTAATTATTTTTATAACACTATTAGACAGTGGTTTAAAAATAAATATAATTGTAGATGCTAGGATACTTAAAATAAGAAAAAACAGAAGATATTCTTTTACTTTTAAATACTCTACCCCTGCCCTACTTTCCTTTTCAAATTCAGAAACAATAGAATCCATTTTAATTAGAAAAATAGATTCATTTTCTATAAGCAAAGGCAATTCACTATCAATTATTTTATATAAATTTAGATTATTGTTTTTATATGCCGATAGAATATTTTTGCACGAAGTAATTATTCCTTTCTGGAATTCATCAACCTCAAAAAACAATTTTTTTATACTTTTATTTCCTAATGTTAACTTTCCTAAATCGTTGTATTCGTCTTGTAGTGCAGAATTATTTTTTACAAATAGTTCGCTATCCTCTTTTATAGTTTTAAGAATAATACTTTTATTATAATTTTCATTTTTAAGCAAGAGGATACTCTTCACAAGTTTTTGACTAAGCATACGCTGTCGTCCAGAAATATTAATAATCTCTGAATCGTTTAGCTGAGAGCTTAAATGAAATTGAACAAAAATTTGTGAGATAACTACACCGAGTAAAACCAACAAAAATGCAAGTAAATACAACTTTCTAAATCTATTGAAAGTTGATTTGCTAATAGATTTATTTTCGAGATTGTAAACCATTTGTAGTGTTATTTATAGCATATTTTAACCAATTGCTTTATATATTAAACTCGTAAGTTTATCATCTAGCTTTATTTCAAGAGCTTTGTTATGCCCATCTTCCGACATTTTAGCCCATGTTTTGGTAATAATATCTATCAATTTTTCTTCAGAATATTTTTCGGAGAATTTTGAAAGACTAAATTTCAAGAACACAAGACAAACAACATCTTCTAGAGTTTGAGCATCCTTGTTTCTTTTTAGATTTTTTTTGAGCAACAATGAACTAACATCAGAAATAACACCTTCGTCATAACCAACTTCTTTAAGTATTTCTGCTGATTTATCGGCATGAAATAATTTTAAGTCTTTTCTCCAACTCAAATAACCTACTCTATTCATTTCGTAAGTATCTCTTGGAATTTCCCATCTACAAATATGCTGACAGCGAATAGCTAATTTTAGAGTTTCCGAAGCATTTGGGCTAAAACTACTTAATGTATCTGTTAAACGCATTGAATAAAGCAACTCCTTAGAATACTCTTTACCTTCCCACAATTCTATGTTAGGATCCTTTAAATTTGCCTTGTCGAAAAGGCTAATTGCTTTATCAAATTTGTTATCCAAAATACTTTAATTTAATCGATTATTATAGAAAAATGTTAACTCTCAAATCTATTCAGAAAAACCGATATACACAAAACCATCTTCAACTTTCACAGGATAAACTTTCAACGTTTCTTCATCGCCATTAAGGTTTTCGCCAGTAAGTAACGAAAATGTTTTTTTGTGCATAGGACAAGCTACTTTTGGTACTCCACTTGCATCGCCAATTATACCACGAGATAAAATCATTTCCTTTTTATGTGGACATAAGTTTTGAGTAGCATACCACTCACCTTTTCTCTTGTTATTGAAAACAGCAATCTGAGTATCTTTATATTTTACATTTACTCCTCCATTATTAGGAAAATCACTTTCGGGAGCTACTTTAAACCAAACTGAAACTTTATCTGTATTTGTACTCATATCTTTTTATTTTTATTTTATAGTTCTACTGTTATTTTAATGGTTCTATACTCATTTGTATGGATTTTCTAATTTAGAATATCGTCATGTTGAGCGTAATTTCCTTTGTGTAACAAAAGG
>JADGDT010000226.1 GCA_016744755.1 Ichthyobacteriaceae bacterium
GATCGGTTTTTAAAACGAATGACGAACTAAAGTTTTACTCTTCCTCTTCCTTTCTGATTATTTATCTAATTTAATACTTCTGCAAACATAGGATGACGAGTATTCAAAATTAGAAATTCCACACAAATAATGGTAACAATAAAAAGTACTAGCCTCCAAAAGAAAAACTAATTCCTAAATTTATAGATTTTGCAGCCTTCCTGTCGGCAATAAAATACCCATAAGTCCCACTAACACTAAAACCTACAACTTGTGTGTAGTAAAATTGATAACCTGCTTTTAACGAAACTAAAAGATCAGATCTACCACGATCATCAGCATAATTAACATTTGGAAATTTAAATACCCCTTTACAAAACGATGGTCCAAAGAAAAACCCTTTACCCTTTCCTGTAAAATATAACTTAAGGTTAATACCTGTAGAATACCCTATCATTCCTTCACCATTAGTATGATAATTAAAAGGTATCTCTACTCCTATTCTACCAGTTTTATTTAACCTCTCGTACGATATATAAGAAGGCCCATTGTCTACCAATGCTAATAAATCTACATTAATACGATTTCTGTTAAAGGGTCTCTTTCTATCTTTATTTATTGGAACGTTGTCATTTATATACAAACTATCTATATTTGAATCACTAGCATATATAGTATTAGAAATAAATACAAATAGCATCAATATACTTATAGCATTAAAAAAGGGAGTAATTATTCTCATAATAGTTGGGAAGTTTGTATAGGTTTTAATGAACTACCCCCAGGCATAGCCATCGAGTCTATAAATAATATATACAACAGCAAATGCATTTTTATTACCAGCTAAAGCATATTCAAAAAGTTACATAAGGAACAATGGATTTTAATTCCTTTGGGATTTTTAACTTATCATTTTGCCAAGTTTACATATATATTTAACAATAGCAAAAAAATACTGTTTTTTATTTAGCTTTATTTTAAAAAATTGACTAACATAAATGTAAGTATTATTCTATTCTTAATAATAATTCAAAAAAAACATCAATTTATTAAAATAATCCATTAAGTGTAAGAATAATAGTGATATATACCCTTCACAGATACCTATTATTTAAAATACCTCAAAAAATAGATATAAAAAACATCATAAAAAGCACACTTAAAGACACGCTGAGCGCTTGTTTACAGCAAGTTAGACAATAAAACAATAATATATTAGTGAGTAGTAAAAGAAAAACCCAATACACTAACGTGATAAAATTAATTTAATATTTTTATAACCTTAAACTAAGATCGAAAAGAGATGATGAAAAAACTACTACCTATACTACTTGTTATGTTTTTTTCTATGCAATTGATTGGACAAACAAGTAAGTCGAAGTTTATGCGTAACAAAATTGTTACAAAGTATCCTAAATACACATTTGAGGATGAAGCATCTTCAGCATTACTTATTGTAGACGAAAAAGTAATAGATATTTATGGGCTTTCTAACGTTAGCCGTAAACAATTCAGCAAAATTACCTTTAAAGATAAAAATTTGGCGACTTACATCAAAAAATATGGTGATGTTGCCAAAAATGGTGTCTTTGAAATAGAGACTAAAAACTACCTTGCAGAAAAATGGTTGGCAGATATTATTGCTGTTGATAGTTCTCATAAACTAAAGCAAATGGTTAGTTCTAGAGGATTTGACTATAGTCGTTTGATGATTATTTTCAATGGTAGAGAATTAACAACTGAATTTTTCAACGAACCTAAAATTGATGTAAAATCTATATCTAGTATGGATCTTGAGTCATTTGGTGGTATCTACGGAGGTATGCTTACAATTGAATCGGGTAAAGTTGCTTTATACGGAAATAGTGACTTAGAGAAAGCAGGAATAGTAACTGCTGCTGCAGTTGTTGTAAAAAAAGAAGAACCTGTTGTTGTAGTTATACCTACAGGTTTTGAAGTTAGATTACCTTCAAAAACTAGCCAAACTAGTGTGCCAGCAGTTGCTGCCACTTCTGCAGTCGTGGCTACAAGTATTCCAGAAGTTTCAACTGTTTCTATTCCAGAACCTGTTGTAGAAAAGAAAGTTGAAGACAATAAGGTTTATCCTTTCCAAGCGGTAGATGTTATGGCTACTTTTTCTGGTTGCGAAACAGAACCAAACCGTCAAGCTAAGTATGTTTGTTTCCAAAGAACACTTATGAAACATGTAATCAAAAACTTCAAATATCCACAGATATCACAGGAAACTGGGGTTCAAGGAAGGGTTATTGTGAAATTTGTTATTCAAAAAGATGGTAGTATTGCTGATATTTCTGTATTAAGAGGTGTAAATGATGAACTCGACAAAGAAGCAATGAGAATTGTAACAAAGATACCAAATATAAGACCTGCAAAAGTTGATGGCGAAAATGTTAAAGTTTCTACCATGTTACCAATCACATTCAAACTAAGATAAGTTTACTTTGAC
>JADGDT010000116.1 GCA_016744755.1 Ichthyobacteriaceae bacterium
AAACCCTTCAATAGGTACATAGCAGAATGCACGGATGTAGTTCAACACTAGACTCATCGCTGGGTCTTGCAGACCGCTCATAGTCCTATTTATTGGCAACTGCCATTATCGAGTTTTTTTTAATTTATGACTCATTATTAATTATCCATTCAATAATTATATTTTTTACTACTTCAAGTTGTTTAGGAATTAGCTCTATACTTCCAATGTTCTTATTAACAACCCGAAAATTGTAAACATCTTCTTCCTCCTCATCAAATATTAACACATCATGAATATTAGTTCTGTAATCATATTTAACATCATGTATTTTAACAAGAGTCACGTTTAGTGATTTAGCCATTAGGTTTGACTTGTGTTTAGCATCTTCTACAGCTTTTTCAACAGCTAGATCAGCTAGCCTTTTTTTTTGCTCTTTAGACAAGCTAAAACCTACTGAGTATCCAAGTTTTTCCGATTTGAAAACACTAATTAATTTATTCAGTGTATTTTTTTCATATTTGATTTCAACATTAATATTTACATTCCCGTGATAATCAATTACTATTTTTTCAATTTTATAATTATTGTTTTCTCTTTTCCTGATTGACAGTCTATCTATTACAATTTCTTGTTTAACTATTCCTGATTCTAATAATATAGTATTAATCAGGTTACTCTTTTTAATAAGCTCATCATGACATTTGTTGTACTCGTCTGACTTAGAAAATAGATTTAGATTTATGAATATATTTTCAGGAATTTCACTTACAACAGCTTTTCCAACAACTGTGAGTTTATCATGTTGTAACTGACCGTATGAAGTTATCGATATAATGACAAAAAATGATATTAATAAATTTTTCATGTTTTTCGGCTTAATATTAGTTTGGTTATTTGGTTGTTACCAACGGTTGGTATAAGAATAGTAGCCGACTGCGAAACTCAAATTTTTCAAGTTTCTACTAAATTTTATGCGGGCTACAATGTTTATATTTACTACGATTTCGGCTATTATTTTATACTTTGTTAGGCACTGGCGTTAATTCCATCTATTATTTCCTTAATTATTAAAATCATTAATTCTCAGATTATTGTTAATGATTTCTATCTCCTTCTTAGGTATATTTATTTCTTTAGCTATTTTAGGCCATTGGCTTACAGCTGTTATTATTTCTTCCAAAATATAATTAGCTTTTTTGATACCGAATGCTTTCCCAAGGCTTAGTAAATCTTCTTTTGTGAAGTTATCGAATTTTCCGTTAATTGATGATTGATGAACATTTGTCCAAGTTCCACCATCCTTATATTGATATGTAATATCATAAGCTGGAGATATTTGCCATTTACCTTCTTTATTCATTAAAAAAGAAAAATTCTTTACATGGTCATCATGATTTCTTGCTATAATATTAAATAACGCCCGCCTATATTGTTGCTCGAATTGATTATAAGAAAGTTGAAGCATTTTCATAACCCTAAATAAAGTTTCATAACTACTTGCCTTTTGAATTCTATAATCAATACCTGCCAAAGCGCCTAAAGTTTGCATATGAATTTTCTCTCCCTTATCCGTTCTGTCAAAGCGTTTTGTCATAAAATGAAATCTACCATTCTCTTCATGCAGATGACAATCAGACATTTCAATACCCGCCTCTCTTGCTAACTTATAATAAGCATATTCTATTTTTCCAAGGCCAGCACTTTCTCCTAATGTTTTTTTATTTGCTCCATCAATTTTAAGAAGCCAATATGAATAACCTTCTGACTGAATAATATCACCAGGTCTAATTTCTATAATTTTATTATTTGAATCTGTTTTAATAGCAATCAACGCTTTTGCTCGTGCTCCACCAACAGAAGTTCCAATTCTCAAAATATCTGTTAAACTTTCTTTATCCAAATCATTATAAGAAGTTTCTTCTTTACCTTCTAAAACTTTTTTTGCAACATCTAATAATTCAGTAACATTTATATTATAGTTATTATTTTCTTTGTGGTTAACGGGCTCATATTCTAATGCCCCCATACCTCTTTTCCCGACATAGGTTAATCGATCAACAGGATTTATGTCGTTAATAGATAGATTCCTTTGCCTAAGCCATTCTTTCATCATCATGTTACCAAAATCATCTGGCATAGAATCCGATAGCATATAAGGCAAATTGTGAAAATTAATATGGTCTCGATTCGTCTCGAATACTCCCTCTTGTGTTGGCATTATTATGGGGGAAGGTTCTATTTTTCCGTTTCTTAATTCATTACTATATTGAAAAGTAGAACTACCTTTGTTGTCATTCCACTCTATTGAGCCTATTGTTTCGTTATACAATTTTACTTCTACTATCATAGTCTATTTAATTTTCTTTGATGCTCTTTTTCTTTCAGTTTTTAATTTTGCTTTTTCAAATTTCAACTTCAATTCTAAATTTTCTCCAACTCTAAATACTGATTCTAAATCTTTAATTCTATTCAACCTTGTTAAAATCCTTATTAAGCTTTCGGTTGTTGTAGATTTACCTTGTTCTATTAGACTAATTGTTGATACACTTAAACCAACTTCCTCACTCATCTCTTTTTGAGTAAGGTTATGTTGCAATCTTATTTTTTTGAGCCTTTTCCCTATTTCTTTTAAGATTTCTTGCTCTGTTAAAAACAACCAGTTATCCATTAGCTTTCAATTATAATTATTAAAATACACGTAGTTGTCTTCGTATTATGGCAACAACTATTAACTTATCGTAAGTTAATACAAATATAACATATTTATTTTTAATTATTAAAATATGCTTAGTTATTATCTAATAATATGATTATCTACTGAAAAATCATAAGTTAAATGGAGATTGCTTTTGCTTGTGCCTAACGGTTGGTGTATGGTGTGTTGGGCGATTATAAATTGGTAAAATCTTTCAATATAGCACTGAGCACCGTTTTTATTTTTTTCTTAATTTATATTTTCAAAAGTAAAAAATTAAAACGGTGCGTATTTTCTAAATAAGTATAATTTTCTATAAACGACAAATTCGCCCGATACACTATACATTGTGTTGAACTAAATCCGCCAACGGTGGCTAGCTCATCTCTAGTTCAAAAGTAGTGAATTCAAAAAAATAGGATACTATTATCTAAGTTACAGTAATATTACAGAACTATAAAAGCCTTATTTTCATAAGGCTTGGATTTATATTGTCTAAAATATTGGGAGAATAAGCAGAAAAAATAATATTGTATATTGGAGTAACAATTTCAACTAAAATATACTCGTAAAATTTAGCAGTCAAAGCTATTTATCTCTTCATAAAGTTTCAAATTCAGAAGTAAAACCACTAAACCCTTCAATAGGTACATAGCAGAATGCACGGATGTAGTTCAACACTAGACTCATCGCTGGGTCTTGCAGACCGCTCATAGTCCTATTTATTGGCAAATGTTTATTTTTTCTTCATTGTCTCAATTCCGATAAATTCTCCTTGTCTGTTGTAATAGTATTCATTTTCTGACATAAACTCTTTTCGAGCTTTTATGAATTTTTCATAATTAGAAATATACTCAAATTCAAATGGGACTATAATCTCACCTTTTGTATTTACGCAACCATACTTTTTACCCTTTTTAACTACAGCGACACCTTGAAAAAAATTATCTGCATAGTCATATAAATATGGAACAACTAATTCTCCTTTGTTATTTATGTAACCGATTTTACTTTCCTTTTCTACTTTAACATACCTTAATCCATCAGGCTGAACTCTTCCAAAATTTATAGTCCAATCAAATTCAAAGTCTATAATTGTTTTATTATTAGAATCTATAAAACCATATTTACCGTCTTTTTGTGCAAAAGCTAAATTGTCATAAAAATGACCTAGATTATCATATTCTAAAGGTATTAAAATTTCTTTTTTATAATTGATATATCCCCATTTACCATTTTTTACAACTAATATCCAGTTCTCAATTTCAGTATTTAAACTAATCAAATCATATCCTTCTTCAAACGGTATAATATAATTCCCTTTTAAATCAATTACAGCAAATTTATCCGTATTTCCATTTTTGATTGAAACTGTTGCGTATTCCTTATTTTCGAAGTAGGTACCAGTATCATATTGCGGTTTAATAACAATTTCATTATTCTTATTCATATAACCTATCTTCCCATTGTCTCTAGACCTAAATGTGAAAATTTCTTTTTTTTCTGACTCTTGAGAATATGAACCAAAAGAAATAATTAAAAATAATATGTATAATAGTATCTTCATCTAATGTTTGCTAACGTTGCAGCTATGGCGCGTGTGGCGTTTTTTTATTAATGTATAAAGTACCAAGAGCAAGCTTATTTTTACTATAAATTTCTAATTCTAAAAATAGAAAAAATAAGTTTGCGGACTACCTTTTCAAGGATGTACTTTTATTGAAACCTAGATTAACGCCATATGCGCTATAGGTAGTGTTGGGAGCTGGCATTTTTTCCTACTTAATTTTTTTAACGGGGTACATTTTTCTAACATAGAATACACCATCCATCATTTTAAATACATCCATATTAAGTTTATAATAACCAAAAAGTGCAGAATTATTAAAATATTTATTTTCACGGTCATTAAATGTTCTAAGGTCGAGAAAAGAATAATCATATCCTTGATTATAAAGGTATTTTTCAAGTCCAACTTTACTTGGTTTTGGAATTTTAAATTTGAAAATAATTCTTCTTTTCCCCTCAAATGCAGTAAACCCCATAAAGTAATACTTGTCTTTAAATTTGTTTTTCAGAAACTCTCCTGTTCTTGTTGCGTTGAAACGTTCGTCGTCTATAGAATCAGTATTTTTTCTTAAATGTGAATTGGCTGCCCATATAATTATTTTCTCATCCTTAAATTTATTCTTTGCTAGCCAAGAAGCATTTACTGCCATCATCGAATCGCGAGGACTTTTTTCTAAATACCTCTTTCTATAGTCCATTTTCATTGATATCATCCATTGTTTCCAAAAAGCGATACTGTCGTTATTTAAATTATTAGATTCAATTGCTAGGTTAATTTTGTCGAAAGACGAATATATTTCTATGGTATCTTGTGGTGATATTTTTTTTGGGTAGTTAGAATATCTTCTTAATTGGTTTAGACTATAATTAAGTTTTATTGTATCTATTTGCAATTTCTCATTTGTCACATTTTCAATATGAGAGATTATATAATAAAAATCATTTATAAATTGCTTTCTACTAAAATTACCTGAAAACTGAGTATCCATACCTGTTAAGATCAAAGGGTTTTCAGTTTTATGAGTTTCATCTATATATTTGGCTAATTTATTTACTTCCTCTGTGTGCCATAATCCAAATATTGCTTTAAACAAGTAGTTGGTTTCATCTCCTGGTTTTCTTTTGGAGATTAATTCATTAGCTGTAGTGCAATTATATATTCCACTTTCGAACATTATGACATTGTAGCCTAATTCTTCATGTAAATATTTAATCAATCTTACTCTTGCATCATTTGTTGCTCCATCCATATGACTTTGTTCACCTAAGCCTAATATTTTATTTCCTTTTAATATTTCAGATAGGAAGGATAAATCTTCAAAATTTGTACTGTTGGGGTCTATTGATTTGATCTCTTTTACATTGCTTTGAGCATGTGTGTTTAAGGTAAAAGTTAGAATGCTAAGTAATAAAAATAGTTCCTTCATTAATATTGATTTAGTTAGATGTAAAACGCTAGTTATTTAAATAGGTTTGCTATATCAGTTAGATAGTATTAACGGAACAGTTGTTTTTTATTTGATGCTATTTTTTGCTTGCTCCCAACAAGCTGATATAACACATTAATACCTCTGTAGTTAGTGAAGTTAAATAGACATTATAATATTAAAAGCGTACCTAGGCACACCTTTAATTAATATACTTAATGTTCTTTTAGAAATATGCACCAACAGTAGGTCTCCATGCCGATGAATAATAACTTTTACTAGCATCATAAAGCAAGTCGTAACTCATAGATACGTACATGCCACCTCGTTTGCCCATAGGTACACCATACCCTAGCCCCACATACCATGTACTATGCCAATACGGATCAATAGGATAACCAGAATAATTAGTATTTCTATCGTAGAAATTATATTCATATTCAGTACTAATGATAAGTTGCTTGAATGGCCTGAACATTGCGGCTAGTTTTGGTCCGTATACTGATGTTGTAACTTCTTCAAATCCAGTATTATACTTTTGGTATATGTAATTAAACCCTACCCCAACCATAAATTTTTCAGTTACATCATAAAAAGCTATTGGTGCAACATAAATAGAGGTAAAAGACCCGAATTGTAAACCTAAAGATCCACCAAAATGGATTCTATCTTTAAAAGGAATTTCCTTAATCGTTTTTGTTTCTTCTTTTTTCTCTGCTTCGTAATACTGTGCATTAGCGGTAGAAGAACCAATCAATAATGCTATAAGTAGTAATTTTAAAAAATTCATAAGTTTAGTTTTAGGTTGAAAACCATATTTTAGATAAAAGTAAATATATCATTAATTTTTGATAAAACCTTCTGTATAGCTCAACTCTAAACTTAATACTTACAAATACTTCATTCTAAATTTAACTATCAAACTCCACGATCGTATCATCATCCATACAATAAAAGCTATCCATATTCCGTGCAGTTTAAGGTCTAAATAATCGGCAATAAAAATAGTTGGTGCAAAACCTATGAATGTTGCTGCTAACAATACATTTCGTAAATATTTTGCTTCGCCCAATCCTTTAAATATTCCATCGAAAGTAAAAGCCAAAGCATTTATAGGTTGAATAATTATTACCATCCAAAAAACGTTATAGAAAATATCTAAAACAGCTTTTTCTGAAGTGAATATTCTACCAATAGGATAGTATCCAACTGCGAAGGTAATACCTAAAAGTACAGCAATAAAAATACTGTACTTACTTAGATCAACTCCAAGAGTCCACAGTTTTTTGTAATCTTTAGCTCCTAGTAATTTTCCCGAAATTGCATTGCCTGCATTTGCATAACCATCAATAAAGAAAGATGTAAATAGCCAAATATTCATAGCTATTGTCTGTGCAGCAATATATTCGCTACCATACCCTGTAGCGTATTTATTGGCAAGGTATATTGCGTAGTTAAGAGCAGCAGTTCTCACAAATAAGTTTAAACTCATTTTTGTAAGGTTGCTAAGTTCAGGGTGTAAAACCCTTTTTAATTTTAGATTGAATTCTGTATTCCTTAGATAAATGTAAATACTAATTACCATCATCAAAAACTGAGATACTAAACTTGCATAAGCTGCTCCATCAATTCCGAATGCAGGTATATTTTCGCCAAATCCAAAAATTAGAATAAAGTCTAGAATCACATTTACAATGCCTCCAAAAATACTGATGTACATTGCCCAAATGGTATTCTGCATACCTCTGAAAACACCAAATATTGAAAAAGTAACCAAGGTAAATGGAAATCCAAAAGCTCTAATCTTGAAGTATGAAACTGCATATTCTAAAACTAATCCATCAGCATTATAAAATTTAAATATCTCAAATGCAAAAATTGAAGTAACGTAGTAAACAAAGAAACTGAGCAACAAATTCATGTAGATGGTTTGTGGAACCAAAGATTTTACTTCGGTAAGCTTTCCAGCACCAAGGTATTGTGAAACAATAGAAGAGATTGCTGTTTTGGTTTGTGCCAATACCCAAATTAGTGCTGAGATAAACGATCCTGCAATACCAACTGCAGCAAGTACTTCTGTTGAGTTTTTGGGAATGTTTCCAACTATGGCAATGTCAGTAAGTGAAATTAGTGGCTCGGCTATTCCCGCCATTATTGCAGGTATAGCTAGTTTATTTATTTCTTTTAGTGATATTTTTGACATTGATTTATTGTAGTTTGTTTAACCACAAAGGTACACGAAGAAGTCACTAAGAATCTCAAAGTAAAATAATCCTTAGTGGTTCTTAGTGCTCCTCTTTGTGTCCTTAGTGGTTCGTTTATTTGTTTTGTCCCAATCTCTCACCCATCAAAACAGCAGTTTCCAAACCACTTTGTGTGTTATCAAGTAAATCTTTATCAACTATTAACTTGCCTTTTTCGAAAAGCATAATTACTGTAGAACCTCCAAATTTGAAATATCCTTTTTCGTCTGCTTTGTTAAATGTATTGCCTGTGTGAGTCTGAATTATTGAGCCAACCATGGTTGCTCCAACTTCGGAATAAACAACATCACCAAAAACTTCACTGTTTAGTAAGGTATATTCTCTTTTGTTCATACAAAATAACTCTACTTTGTGTTTTATTGCTATAGGCGATACTGAATATAAATCGCCAGAAATCTTTTTATTTTCTTGTTTTACAGTTCCATCAAATGGGAAATGCAAACGGTGATAATCGGTAGGACACAGGCGTACAATTATCAAACTTCCACCTTCAAACTGTTTTGCCAATTCATCATCTTGCAAATATTCTTTTAGGTTGAATTTGTAACCTTTAACTATAAAATCTTGATTTGTGATATTCGAATAAGCAAACACTTTACCATCGGCAGGAGAAACTAAAACGGTAGAATCTCTATCTATTTTTCGAGCATCAGATTTTAGCTTACGGTAGAAAAAATCATTAAAAGATGTGAATTCTTGTTTCTGAGCTTCGCTTAAATCAATCCCGTAACCTTGTACAAAATCGGCAATTTTATCTACAGATTCAGAACTGTCCATTTTATTGCCATACCACTCGGATAGAGCTTTGCGTTTCACAAATCCATCTAACGATAATTCGCCAATAGGATTATTGTACAACCAGTTTAACCAATACTCTCCAGGTACTTTTTCTATTTTTTGTTCTCCTGTTGCTCTGTCTATGTATTTTATTGGATCTGCTCCTTGATAAGGATATAAAAATACACCCGCAATAATAACAAGTAGTAATATTATTCTTGATTTTTTCATTTTGCAAAGTTAGTGTTTTATTAGCCTAAGATTTAAGTTTTGTTATGTATCAATTATCTCATTAATATTGAATATTAAACATTCAATTTGTACTATTGCAGTACATTAACAATATTTTGATTAATGTATTGAAAAACTAAATTATTATAACTGTAATGAATTCACTAAAAAAAAATATATTAAACATATTGTTGGTTCTATTGTTTATAGGTACAAACTCATGCGATAAAGTTGACGACTTATTAACTTTTAGTATTAGTACATCTACCGAAATACCAATAAAAAAAACACTAGGTATAAGTTTACCTTTTGATATTCCTACTCCAAGTATTAAAACAAATTCTGATTCTGAGTTTGATAATAATAATACTTCAGCCAAATTGGTAAAAAATGTACTATTAGATGAGTTAAAACTTTCAATTACAACTCCTAATAATAAAACATTTTCTTTTCTAAAAGATATTACAATTTATATTTCTACCACTGATGATAATGAAATTGAACTAGCATCAAAGTTTAATATTCCTGATGATTTAAGAAGTATAAACCTTGATGTAACTGATGCAAAGCTCGATGAATACATTAAAACGGATAGCTATAATCTACGAACTAAGGTTGTAACCAGAGAAATATTAGGAGAAGATGTTGTTATAAAAGCGGATATGGTATTTATTATTACTGCTAATCCTTTTTAAAATATGAGTCTTAATAAGAAAAAGGGTTGAGTTCCAAATATCCCCACAAATAACCCCTACTCTAATACTTATGTGCCAATTCCTACTTTACGCTTTTAGTCCTCAATGGCAATCCTATTCACAAACACGTTAGGCAGGTCTTTTGCCAAAAATCAAAAGCCAGCCTACCATGTTGTTCATTAGTCTTCCCATTTCTGGGCTAACACTACAATTAGGGGCATAAAAGTAAAAAGAGTTGATTATTAGAACTTAACAAGAAAAAGCAATAAATACTTTCTTAATTATTATTATGGAATATATTTGCTTGTTAGCAACCAAATAAGAACAATTATAATGAACGAATATATCGATTTAACAAAAAGAGGAATTATAAGTTTAACTAAAAAACTATCTATAATATATTTTGCTGTTTATGTAATCTTTTTCATGTTCATCTTTATCAAATTTGGCTATGATACTATAATTGAAGATTTATCAATATCAGGACTACTCAATGTCATCGGATTATTCTTCTTTATGGTTGGTTTTAGTGTGCTTTTTGGTTCAATGATAAGCTATATACAAAATAAAACATTCATTAAAGTTTTCTTTAACCCATACACAAAGAAGCTCGGCAAGTCCGCTATAGTAAATAAAAAAG
>JADGDT010000117.1 GCA_016744755.1 Ichthyobacteriaceae bacterium
AGGATATAGAAATATCAATAATTTTATCAATATGATATACTTTACTTGTGGTAAGCTGAAATTTGATTACCCACTATATTTGACATAGACCCACAATATGCAAGTATTTAACCAGTTTAAAACGATAAATTTATTATTTAATAAATTTATCATTATTTTTTCAATAATATTTATTGTATTCTCAGATATCTACCTTGTTGTTGTTTTTATTCTTGTTTTTATTATATTTCAATCTTTTGTAATAAAAGAGTTCAAACTTACTGATAATGAATTTATAATTTCATTTCCTATTAGATTGATAAAAAAGAAAATTGTTTACAAATGGAAAGACATAACAGAAATTAGAATAAAAGAATATGGTAGTACAGGCTATGGTAGTTCTCCCTACTTAGACATATATCATAATAAGGCTAAAAATGGTAAGTGGGATAGAGTTTTTTTTCATACTATGAATAAGGATGAAATTAAAAAATTTACGGAAGTACTAACGGAAAAGCTGCCAAAAGACAAACTTGTTGTAAATAGTTATTAATTGGCTATCTTGGTCAGATTACTACCCTTTTGGAATGACAAAACAAGGAAGAACAAATTCTAACGAAAATTACCGATACGGTTTTAACGGAAAAGAAAAAGACACTTGGGCTGCCGATGGTAATATTTATGATTATGGGTTTAGAATTTATAATCCACAATATGCTAAATTTTTGAGCGTTGACCCTTTGACTAAATCTTATCCTGAACTTACTCCATATCAATTTGCAAGTAACACTCCTATTTGGGCAATTGATTTAGACGGGCTTGAAGCATTAGTTTATACAGAGCAAGAAGGTGTTGGTCATGTATTTATTTCTGTTTTCAATGAAAAAGATGTTGTAGTATATACTTATGGAAGATATAATGGTTCTTATACGCCAAGTTCAGGGGCGTTTGGACCACTAGGTAATGGAGTTTTAGTAAAATATAATGGAGACAAAGCTAGAGAGTATATAAATAAGCATTTCAAAAAAGGAAAATCAGCTAAAGGGTATTTGATCCCTGATGTAGATAAAAACAAGGTTGTAGAATACTTTGAGGAACAATGGCAGGGTGGAGTTGATGTCCCTGAATTTGTAGAAAAAAATGGTGAACAAATTAAAAATGAATATTATTCATTTGGGAAAATTATTGATACTTACATATTGCCAGGTAATAATTGTACTACAAAGACCAGAGATGGACTAAAAGCTGGAGGATTTGATGTTAGTATTGAATCGTTACCATATAATCCACCGTCTGACATAGGAATTTTTGCCCCACAGCAACTTGACTTATTGTTTAATATCATAATTAATGATGATAAGTTTGATAACAGTATTTCTCATGATAGAATTTATGACGTAACCAAACAAGAAAAAAAGAATAATGAGACCAAATAGTATATATAGGATAGTAATTACGGTTATTTGGTTTCTTTTATTTATCGATGCTTGTTCAATGATAAATTTGACTGTTAGTGAAAAATATGAAATAGAAGAGGCATTGATACATTCTGAAATAACCAATTCAGATAATATCAATCTAATTAAAGAAAAGAAGTTAGTTTTCCAAGAATATAGAACCTACATGTATTCTATTTTCTTAGCCTTAATAATTATTATGATAATACTTAAAGTTAAAAGAAAATCATTGAATAGATAATGGATATCCTAAAACTAAATAATATAGATAGGTTATCTTGGTCAGATTACTACCCTTTTGGTTTAGCTAAAGATAGTAGAAGTAACCAGAGTAGTTCTTATAGGTACGGCTTTAACGGAAAAGAAAAAGATACTTGGTCTGCCGATGGTAATATTTACGACTATGGCTTTAGGATTTACAACCCACAATACGCTAAGTTTTTGAGTGTTGATCCTTTAACAAAAGACTATACTTGGAACAGTCCTTATGCTTTTAGTGAGAATAGAGTTATTGATGGTGTAGAACTTGAAGGGTTGGAATATGCAACATTTCATATTCTTGTTGTTGATGGAATAACTCAAAGTATTCATATTACAAAAGACTATGAATTAATGAATAGAGATTCTGAAGGTCCAGGTATTAAGTACAATTACACTCATGTAAATTCACATACAAATGAAATTACACATTCATCTGAATCTAAAGAAAACATGCATGGGATTTACCAAGGTCCTAAAAATCCAGAAACACCAATTGTAGGTAAACCATGGAATAAGACTGAGTATAATTACAATCTTGAGCCAATTGATGAAACAGATGCAGCGGCTAAACAACATGATTTAGATTATGATAAAGTTAAAGCTGAAGGTTTAAAGGGAGTTTTATCAGAAAAAACAAGAGGAGCTGATGAAACATATGTCAAAAAAGCTAAGTTGATTGTGCGTAAATATGAAACCAAAGAGAATGATTCTGTTACGGGTAAACCAGTGTCAGAAGAAACAAAAAATGCTGTAGAAACAGGTAAGACAGGTTTTAGTATTTCGAAGTATTTAAAAATATTTGATTAGCAATATTATGAGGAGATTGGTTAATTATGAGCGGTTTGTTTCGATCATATTTTTTATTATTTGTATTTATCCTGTTTTTGCAATCGAATACTTTAAAGTGTCGAATAATGTATTTAGAGGTGTTTTTATAATTAGTTTCCCTTTTGATTTTTTTTACATGATTAGAATGGCTGAATCTAATTTAATCATTTGTGTTTTACTTCAATTGGTATTGTTTTTTGTTTCTACAGGAGCTTTTATAATTTTATTAAGAATTGTGAAGTTTACCTTTAATAAAATTATTGAATTAAAGAATGATGTTCTGTAAATCTGTATTTTTTTGGTCTAAGAACAATATTAATTGAATTAAATATAGAGAGACTATAATATTATGATTAATTTTGTTTTATGACACAAATAATGCAAGACATACTTAAACTTAGTTTATCAGAACGTATTTTAATGGTAGAAGCTATTTGGGATAGTATTTCAGAAAAAGAAAGTGATACCACTCTATCTCAGGACACTAAAGATTTGCTAGATGACAGGTTAGCTTCTCATAGAAAAAAACCAAATGAAGGATCGAGTTGGGAAGACATAAAAATGAGAATAAGGAAACAATTGTGATGAAGCTAATAGTAAAACCTTTTGCTGAAATAGATGTAAGTGAAGCTACATTATGGTACAATGAAAAATTTGATGGATTAGGAGGAGAGTTCTTATTATCTATTGATGCCAAAATTAATGCTATTCAAAGAAGTCCCAAGCAATTCCCTACAAAACATAAAAATATTAGAAGAGCATTAACCGATAGGTTTCCATATGGTATTTTTTATATTATTGAAAATGAAGTTATATATATACTTGCAATAATACACACAAGAAGGAATCCTAAAATATGGAAAAAACGAATCTTGTAACATAAGAAACAAGTGTTATCTTGGATGGATAACAACTTTGCGATACATAACAAAAAATAATACTTTTTAGAAAGAGAGTAAACACAACTATATTAATAATACTTTATAGATATAGTTGTGTTTGATTTCACTATGGGTTGTTATCCATGCAATATTACCATTGTACAATTCTTTTTGTTCGGTTCCTGTAGGATTCCAGATATTTGTTTCGGTATCTAATATTCCATTTGTACTTGTTGCACTACCAGACCCTCCAGAATCACCTCCTTGACTAGCAGGAATATAAGAAATAGGATTATAGTCTCCATTATAATAACCCAATGTAAATGCAAAAGCATCTTTTGCCGAGTTTGTTCCGCTATCTTTTCCAGGATCATTAGCATAGTTAACATTAGGCATATTCACAGATTCAAGAACTGTTATAACATCTTCATCAAGATTGAAAAGGTCACATATTTCTCTAAACTGTTTGTCCCCAATTATATCATCAACAAGCAATATATCTAAGTTGAAATCATATTCATCTAGCCAATCTGAAATACTAAGCAAATCATGCTCTTTCAGTTCTATCAGTTTAGAGTTTAATTCATTTACCGCTTCTGCACTTACCTCAAGAGCATCAATTATTTGAGATTCACATTCTTCTATATTCTCTTTAAAAACTTCATCTTTAATAACCTTTAACTTCTCTAAATCTTTAAACTCAAGACCTTCAATTAAGCTAGCTCTTTTCTTTCTATTCACTTGTAGTAAATATCTCTCTAGGTAATCTAACTGCTCCAGATTTAAGTTTTCAACTTGCTCTTCAAAATATAAAATGACTTCAAACCATTTATTCTAAGTTTCAACTGCTGGTGAATCTATTCCTTTACTCATCGTTTATTTATACTTCCCAATCTAGTTGATTGATTCTTTGCTTTCTTTAATCTATTTTATAGCATGCAAGGTTATCCTGTATAGTGGCAGTAAGCTTTTCACTCACTTTAACTTCTTCTGCATATCGTTTCCAGTTACAAATAACTGACTTTATTTCATCTATTATTATATCAGCTCTTTTAATATTATTTGCTCTAGCAATAGTGAGAAAATCGTCACATGTAAAGTCTTTTCTTTTACCATTAACACTCAATGCATGCTGACTTACCCAAACACTACTAGGATCATAAGAGTAACATACATCATAAGCTGGGGATAGTTCCCATTTGCCTCCTTTTTTAAGTATGAATGAAAAGTTTTTTGTGTGATCATCGTTATTTGTAGCCATAATATTAAACACCATACGACGAAACATTTGCTCTGCATCGGGATATGGCAATCTTAATAAACGCATTGTTTGAAACAACTGCTCATAACTAAAACTTTGCATATTATTATAATCATAATGTTGAATACCACAAAAAGTCTGTACATGGTGCTTCACATCTCCACCTTCCCTATCAAAACGTTTTGTCATAAAATGAGCTCTATTTTCTTCCTCTAAAAGCCTACATTCCATCATTTCCACTCCACTATCTTTTGCCATAAGATAATATGCATACTCTACACGACCAAAACCACTACTTTCTCCAAATTGAGCATCACTAACTCCATCTAACTTTAACAACCAATGGTTAAACCCTTTAGGTGCACTAGTTTGTCCTGATTTAACTTCTCCTGTTTTTTCGTTGAATGCTATTACAGCTTTGGGTCTAGCTCCCCCTGCTGATGTTCCAACTTTTAATATTTCACTCAACGCTCTTTGTTCATCCTCCTTGAGGTTTGTTACAAACCCTTCTTTATTAGACAGCATTTTTTGTGCAGCATTAACTAAACTTGTAAGCTCAATATCAAAAGCTTTTTTACTAGGAGTTAATTGTGCAGGTTCAAACTCTATTGCCCCCATACCTCTTGATCCTATAAAACAAAGTTGCTCTACAGGATTCATACTATTAGCAGGACGACCATTTTGTGCTAGCCACATATTTATCAATTGATTTCCATACTTATCAGGAAGTGCATCCGAAAGTAGTCCTGGTAGACCTTTAAATGTATTCTCTTCATTATGTTTAGCTCGCAATTCTGGAAAACTATAAATAGTATCTCCATTTTTTACAGGTATTTTTATTGGTGATAACTCCCATTCTTTAGTCAGAAACTTTTTATCATATTGAAAATATGCAAGTTGTTTTTCATTATCCCAACGTACAGCCCCTACAAGTTCTCCCCAAATTTTAATTTCTGCTACATCTACCATCCTAAATCGTCAGTTTTTTTATTGATATTTTTTGTCCTTGCTCTTTGTTTTTTATTTTTCTGCATCTTAGCATACTCAATAGGACTTATCTCTGTATTTATTTTGAAAATATCCATTATATATAATAAGTTTAAAATTCGTAAAACCTTTATTAATGAACTAAGAGCAATTTTTTCTCCATGCTCTAATTGACTTAGTGTAGAACGACTTATATCTGCCGCCTTAGAAACTTCTATTTGCGTTTTATTCTGATTGAGTCTATGATGTTTAATAAAATTTCCTATACTCTTACTAAGAGTATTATCACTCATTTCAACCCAGTTAATGTATGAATTATCAGTCATAAAATATATATTAAATCATTAATGTATGAATTATCAGACAAATGTAATGATTTATTGATTATAAAAAAAATGTATTAAAACTAAGTCAAAAATACTGTACTGTATAATTTATAGATGATTTTTCATTGCAAAATTACATCTTCCAAACATCAGTCATAAAATCCTTTTTATCATCATCATTAGGCTTGTAGTATTTATTGAATACCTCCAAGCTTTATGCCCTGTAAACTCCATTATCACTTTGACTTGAATCTTATTATTCATTATTTTGAGCTTTTCTCATAATTTTTCTAATCCATTCTGGAGCTAACACTATATCATGCTCAAGCTTATATGGATCTTCATTTCTCAAATGCTCCATAATTATCTTTATTTCACTATCATAAGCATTGTCTTTCCCAATCTCTTTTAAAGCTAAAATAACTAATGAACTAATGGGACCAATAGCACTCAGGTTTTTAGGACAAGTTTTTTTGAATAGAATACTTCTTTTTCCTATAATTATTTTTCGAGGTTAACCATCAGTTAAGTACACTACATTCATCGGTACTTGTGTTGATAATCTCAAGGCATTTAGAGCAAGAGCTCCCGTAGGTATAATTCTTATTTTATCTCTCTTAGCAATAGCCTTTGCTACATCTTCTGCCGTAGGTAATATTTCACCAACTAATTCACTGATTTTGGGGCGGACATATATTCCTTGAGAAATTCTTTCTATATAGTTTTTAGATACAAGAATTTGTAAAGCCTTCCTAATAGAAACACTTGAGCCTAAATCTAAAAAATCATCAGGAAACATAACTGTACCTTTTCTTTTATGAAGTATTCTTGTTTTTATTTTACTTTCAACACTTTGCATCTAGACAATTTATAATTTTCAGAAATTAAGTAAATATTTGCGACATATAATATCTAGCTTTATATTATTAACTTATAAAAATTGGCGAAATATTATTTTTAATAAATTGCCAGTAAAGCGTGTTTACTGTCAATTTATTAAATCTATGAATGTCTCTTTTTTTGAGTCAACATGATTAAAAAAGTATCTAACTTGTACTGTATGATGTTGTCATCTTTAATTAGATTATCTAAGGATTGTCTACATTTGTGGCATAAACAAAAAGAATAACCCAAAATGAAAATAATTACTATATCAGATACACATAGTCAGCACTTAGGTTTAAAATTACCCGAAGGAGATATGATAATCCATGCAGGTGATGTGTCAGGGTCAGGAAGCGCTGTGGCTGTAAAATCATTTTTAAACTGGTTTTCTAATCTAGATTATAAATACAAAATATTTATATCAGGAAATCATGATTGGTTTTTTGAAAAAAATAAAGAATCTGAAATTGAAAAATATATACCGGAAAATGTGATATATCTTAATGATTCGGGAATAATTATTGAAAATATTAATATATGGGGATCGCCAGTACAACCTTGGTTTTTAAATTGGGCATTCAACAGAATGGGGAAAGAGATAATTCATCATTGGAATAAAATCCCTGAAAATACTGATATTCTAATAACTCATGGTCCACCTTACAATATACTAGACAAAACAACTCAAGGAACTTTAACTGGATGCCCATACCTACTAGAAAAAATTAATGAGACAAAACCTAAGTATCATATTTTTGGACACATACATGAGGCATACGGTATAATAGAAAAAAATAATACAACATTTATTAATGCAAGCGTGCTGGATGTACAATATAGGCGTGTAAATGATCCTATTATTTTTGAGATGTCATAATCTAAAACTTATAACATCCAGTTTTTCAATTAATAATCTGGACATTTTTATTGGATTTATGAAAATATTTTACAATGAAAGCAACTGAATTTATTACATCTAAGATACAACGACTACTAAAAGAACACGTGTTCACCTCTGAGGATTTTATTACGTCGAATTATCATTGAATATTGATATGGATTGGATAATAATTCACTGAGTTTTGATTTAGCAAAAAGCATTGGTAAATAATTCCAATTAGATAATTTACAAATGGACGAAATAATATCTATCGTAGTATCTGTTATTGCTAATTGGAAAGACACTGCAAAAGAAATCGGTATATCTAGTTCGTAAATACAAATAATGGAATTAGCTTTTATATAGAAACAATAAATTTACTGTAACTGCATAGATAATCTGCTTTAAACAGATTATCTATGCAATTGCAGTAAAGGTTAGGACATCATTCTTCCATACAAACTCAACTATATCAAGTTTTGTAAGAAAAAAATCTATTTATTTAGCCTCTTCAGTCTAGCCTGATATAACTGTAAATAACTTCTCTTAGTTTTTTCATCTAAAAATGATGCTGAGATTAAATTCTCTACTTTTTCTATTTTAGATAAAAGTAAATTAAAAGTCTTTTCTATTTGGGTACTACTTAACCCTGCTATGTCTCCCAATAACCTAAATTGACTATTTACAGTTCCATGAGATAGGTGTTTTGGTAATAACCCATCTTCTAAAGCAAAATCGTTATCATCAACATGTATCCTACTATTCAACAAATCATAAGCTGGACTAAGCCTATAATCTCCCATTGGAGTTTCTAGAATCGAAAAATTCTTAAAATGAGCATCTCCATTTGAAAATAAATAGTTGAACATAATAATCTTATACAGTTTTGGAGCTTCAATTTTATATGCAGGTATATACTTCTCCATCAATGTAAATAATTCAGAATAATTACCTTGGTATTTATAATTCTCACCATATGTTTGAGGTGTTCTACCTGCTAACGATGCAAAGTCTTCTTGACCAACTTTTGAACCATCATCATTTATATCAAAGCGTTTAGTTATATAACTTGGTGAATCATCTTTAAAAAATATAAGAGCATTTTCTGCTGTTTCTATTCCAAAAATTTGTTTTGCAATTTGCATTGTTAAATGTTCGTTTGCAGGCATTTGATCATACTTCTTGCCAAAACTTGGAATAGGTTTAAGAATAAAATCTCCTCTTTCACCATCTTCAGTCAGACGAAGTTTATTCTTAAATTGAATAATAGAAAATTTTTCTTGTACACCAGAAATAGACATACGTCTTATGTTGTCATCAAATTGGTTATCTAAATCTTCATTACTTGCTGGAGAATAGTAAGGAAGAACATGACTAACCTTCTTTCCTCCAAACAATTTATTAAGACAAGATTTACTGTAGGTATCAAAACCTTCTTTTAATGTACCAGGACAATATTTAATCATATTCATTATATTTTTATAACTCTAATAGCGCCTATTGTATCAATCTTAGCTATATTTATCAACAAACCAAAGTAATCATCTACATCAATTTTCATTGATTTACATAGCCTTAATTTATTAGTTCCCTCAGGTAACATATTATAAAAAAAAGGAAATAAATTATCTGATTTATACTCTTGAATTAGTTTTGGAAGTGTTAAGCTTATGCTTGATTTATCTTTGTTTACAAACCAATCATCATTATATTTAAACACATAACTACCATTATCATTTTGTGTTAATAGTCCTGCTTCTTTATCTTTAAATAATACTATTGCTTGCCTCATTATTTACCATGTTTTTTAACTTGAATACACACTTCCATCCCTAAAGCTTCAGTTAGTTTGTGAAGAGTTAGCAGAGTAGGATTTCCTTTTCCGCTTTCAAATTGTTTTAGCGTTCTTAATCCAATATCAGAAAGCTCAGCAAGTGTTTCCTGAGTAACATCCATCATTTTTCTCCGCTCTTTCACTGTATGTATTAAGTCTTCTAAGTGCATCATATTGCTCTTTTTTACGCTAAACTACATTATATTCAAAATAAATCCAAATAAAATGCAATATACAGCACTTTTACACGCTTTATTGGTTGCTATTAAACCTGTATCTTTAAAAAGTGTATTATAATGCTCTTTTTACAACTATATATTAATACTGCCTTTTTTTCATCAGGTATAAAATCCTTTTTATCATAGTTTTTGGGGTAAATTTAGTTTTATAAGGGTAAAAATGGTTTATCTATGAATTTTGGGTCTATGTCGTTTGTAGTGGGTAATTGAAAAATCCTTAAATTCACTTCATGGATAATAGTAACGAAATTTTCAGTTTAGCATTAGGTCTTAGT
>JADGDT010000013.1 GCA_016744755.1 Ichthyobacteriaceae bacterium
TATTGATATTCGTCAGGCATTGTACCATTTAGGGGAGATTACTGGGCAAGTATCTACTGATGATCTTTTGGGACATATATTTTCTAGTTTTTGTATTGGGAAGTAGTCATACTTTCTTTTATTATTACCTTTCTTTCTTTTATTAGTATTTACTATATCTAACAAGTATATATATTTGTTGCCTACTTTCATATTTTTGCTTATTTTAGCTTAAAGTTGTTGCCTTATTGTTGCCTATGTAAGTCAATTTGTTGCCCTGATAATAAATTGACTACATTTCAGTAATAAATGGCAGTCATTGGCAGTACATGTCATTATATGGCAGTATATGACATGTATTAACTATAAACAAAGTATATGAGTAGTAAAATTGAGACTATTAGAGTATGTGAATACTGTAAGAACGAATTTGTTGCAAAAACAACAACTACTCGTTACTGTAGTCATAAGTGTAATTCACGTTCATACAAACTACGAGTTAAGGAACTAAAAGTTGAAAGTTCAATAACAAAAACTAATCAGCAAAAGATTCTGAATGCTTCTGATTTAGCTCTTGAGATTATTAAGCAAAAAGAATTTCTTACTATCAAGGATGCATACAAACTTTTAGGAGTTTCTGAACGTACTTTTTACAGATTAATGAAAAATGGAACAATCCTATTTACAAAATTAGGAAGCAGAACTATTATTAAACGAACTGAAATTGATAAACTATTCTCATAATGAAAGTTACTCTAAGGCAACGTGAAAAAAGCGGAAAAATAAGTCTGTATATAGATTATTACCACGAAGGAAAGCGTAAATACGAATACTTGCGTTTGTACCTAAAACCAAAACCAAGAACTCCAGAAGATAGAGAGATGAACAAACAAACTCTTCAACTTGCCGAAAACATAAGATCTAAGCGTCAATTAGAATTGCAAAATGGAATTTATGGATTCATTAATAGTGAGAGAATAAAAAGTAGTTTTCTAACATACTTTGAGGCTCTTGCTGAAAAACGTAAAGAAAGTAATGGTAATTACGGTAATTGGATGAGTGCATTAAAGCACTTAAGAAAATTCAGTAAGGCAAATGTTAAATTCTCGGACATTAATAAAGAATGGTTAGAAGGCCTTAAAAACTACCTCATCCATGAAGCTAAAACAAAGCATAATCAAAATTTGTCCAAAAATTCTTGTGTCTCATATTATAATAAAATTATTGCTGCATTAAATCAAGCTGTTAAAGATGATATTTTACCCAAAAATCCATCCTATAATGTTGATGGTATTAAGGAAGTAGAATCTAAGCGTGAGTTCCTTACTCTTGAAGAGGTAAAAAAGATAGTTAAAACTGAATGTGAAGTTCCTATAATGAAACAGGCATTTATTTTTAGCTGTCTTACAGGGTTACGTTTTTCAGACATTGAGAAACTAACATGGTCTGAAATTCAATATTCTAACGAAAATGGTAATTACATCCGTTTTAGACAAAAGAAAACCAAAGGACAAGAGACTCTTCCAATATCAGAAGATGCAATTTCCTTTTTAGAAGAACGTGCTACAGCCGATGAAAAAGTATTTACAGGGTTAGTATATAGTGATACTAATAACAATAAATTAAGACATTGGATGATTCGTTCAGGTATAGAAAAAGATATCACTTTTCACTGTGCCAGACATACGTATGCCACTTTACAGCTTACATTAGGAACAGATATTTATACTGTTTCAAAATTATTAGGACATAAGAGTCTTCGTACTACCGAGGTTTACGCTAAAATTATAGATGAGAAGAAACGAAAAGCAGCAAATACAATAAAACTAAATTTATAATAAAACTTACTATACAAAGAAATGCTTAATGTAGATCAATATATAAAATCACCCGAAGAAACATACTTACTTATTAAAAATCAAAAACCATGTAAAATTGATAAAACTACCGTTGCATATATTTTTGAGTCATTTAAAAGATTATTAGTTATTCTAACTAAGGATGCTTTTGAAGATTTGTACCCTAATGATAAAGATCAAATTAAATACATAGTTGATTGCTATCATATTAACTATTACTCTATAAGTTTTCTTTTAAAACATAGCAGGTATGAATTTGAACAAGAAATGATTGATAAGCAGAACATGATCTCTCATTCAAAAAACAAGGAAATAGAAAGTATTAAATCTTTTTTATATGATGAATCAATACACGAATCCATAAAGGATATAAGTAAAATATTGAATCGAAGTATTGTACATTACATATCATTAATTCCTGATGATAATGAAGACTTCAATGTAGGATTGGGATTAAGTATGGACATAGATGCATCTAAAGAATTAGATTATTCATCCATAAGAAATGATATTTATAAAGTATTTATTGATAATGATATTGCACTAGATATATACGACACAAAAAAATATCTTAAATATTACAATACTGCAACACCCATAAATGAAAAAGAGTATTTAGCATTTTATAAACCTATTTTTGAAGCATTGCATGAGTATCTAAATTATTTAGAAAATAAAAAGGTAGAGGATGAAACTAATGAAGAAGTTTTTAGCAATGGGTTCATTGTAAAAGATGGAGATTTTAGAGCCGAGGAACATAGTTCCGTTTCATTCGACGATATTAAAGAAAAAGATAGACTAAAATATATAGAGGAACTTCTTTTTGAAGATAAAATTATAGATTCAAATTACAACTTCATCGAAAAGAAAGGAAATAAAATCACATTGGCTAAACTTGTAAAATTCATGATAAATGAAAAATATTTTAGACCTAATAATTTTAAGCATAGAGCAAACTTTAAAGACTATCATTATAGACAGTATTTTGACAATCGTTATAATGTAGATACGTCTCAACAATTCAAAAGAATTATAGACAATGAAGTAAAACAGTTTATAGAATCTAAACAGTGGAAATATAATCTCAAGAAGTTAATTAATATTGACTATTTCTCAATCAACTCTTGGTAGAAGAGATTAACTTTATATATAGAATTTACATCTGTAAAAAATTAAATAATACAGACAAAAGGTATTACCCAATAACAAAAAGGCAATACCTTATATAATACCCGATACAAAACTTAAACCCCTTAAATTCAATAGTTTCACAAAGGGTACAACTACCATTTCATACCTTTCTTCATTTTGTTATTCATATTTGCCCCGTTCTTGACAATCAAGAATGGGCTTTTTTTTGGTCCTTCATCAAAATTCAATCCTAAAAATATGATAGTATTATTATAAACAAATTAGATAGCATATCTAGAATGCTAAGAGAACATAACCTTTTAAGGAAGGATGTTCTTACTTTCAATGAGACAACTGAATATTTATCTGTCTCTAGCTCCCACTTGTATAAACTTACAAGCAACAACGTAATTACTCACTACAAACCTAATGGAAAGAAAATATTCTTCAAACGTAGTGAACTCGACAACTGGCTTACATCTCATAAAATTGAGACTAACTCAAAAATGGATGAAATGGCATCAGATTATCTAATCAAAAAAGGAAAATTCAACATATAAAAAAAATATTATGGAATCAATTGAAAATAGTATAAAGCCGAATAAGGTAAATCAATCTAGAAATAACGTTATAAGTATAAAAGTATCTAATAGTGAAAAAGAAAAACTGCAACAGATATCAGATGATGTTGATTTAACTGTCAGCGAATTTTTAAGATTAAAAGGACTTTCTACTAAAAGCTCTATAATTGACTACGAACAAGATTTAAACAACAAGGATGAGGAAATTAAAAACCTCAAAATTGATTTAGCTTTTTATGAAGGCAATAAATTTGGCACCCCTGGTATAGCATTACCTTTTACTGAATTTCAAGCTTATCATTTGTTAGAAATCTTCCGCAATTACTATGATGATAATACTCCTCCAGAACAACAATTAATTAGGTATTTAATTGAGGATTTAGTCACCCCTCATTATCAATTTGAAAAGGATTCAATCATAGATATGGAATTCAAGACACACTCTTTCATAAAACCTGTGAAAGTTGAAATGCCATTAGATAACAGTAAGTACTCCAATGATTTTGTACAAGCTTTCCAAAATATTGTGCCTATTGATTTTAAAGATAAAGTGCTAAACCAAATAAAGTCACCTAATAATAATAGAATCATTAGTGAGCCATGGAAACAATCTCAAGAATAAAATTAATTAATATAAAAGAGCTTATAGAAAATGAGACAAGTCTAAAGTTCTCTAATAGGAACTTATTAGAAGAATGTCCGTTTTGCGGGAGTGGTAAAGGTAACAACCACTCCCCTGCTTTTAGCATAAACATAAAAGGCAATTACTATAAATGCTTTTCATGTGGTTCGAAAGGTTCTACTATCGATTTCATGATGAACATAAATTCAGAATGGAAAGAATACCAGTCAATTAGTTATCTAAAAGAAAAATATTTAGGAATAATACACACACCATATATCTCAAAGGAAATGACACCTATAGAAAAAACAGCTTTTGCTATTAAAAATAACCCCAAACAAAATGCAACTGAGTATTTACAAAGTAGAAAAATTAAAACATCTATACTACCAATTGACTGCTACTATTACGATTCACATACAAATGCAGTTGTATTTGTAGATGCAGAACACAAACTAATAAATAGAAGAATGATTAAGCCTGCAATGGGTTATCCAAAGGCAAAAAATCAAGGTAGTTTAAATGATAGTATCTACGACAAGTTGTTCAGACCTAATTCAGATACTGTGTATATACACGAAGGAGTAATAAATGCGTTATCGATGCCTGACTACTCTTCGGTAGCCTTGTTTTCAACAGAAAATAAAGTGCATAATACAACGGTATTACAAAGGTATGTTGAAGGCAAACACATAGTTTTGGCTATGGATAATGATAATGCAGGTAATAAATGTGCAGAATATTATCACAACTTCTTACTAAATAATAGATTTAATATACTGTCTTTACGCAGGATCATTTTCCCTGAAGGCATTGACACCAACGATTTACTGAAAAATGGAGAAATGAAAGAATATATCAAAGACCAAAACAATTATAATTTGCTTTGGGAAGATATTGTTACTAAACCCATACCAACAAATAGTGAAGATATTGAAGCAGATAACGATGAGTACTCTTTCTTTACAGAAAATGGGTGTTATTATATGAAAGAGACTATTAAAGGAAAGCCAATAGTCAAGAAACTTACTAATTTTTTAATGGAATCGGTATATCATTTAATGGATGGAACTAAGGAAAGTACTAGGCTTATAAAATTTCAGCGTAACACTGGTGAGGTTACTGTAAATGAGATTATGAGTTCTGAATTAAACCTTGAACGTTTAAAAAAAGTCATTAGAAGTGTTTCAAGTAGAGGTTTAACATTCTTTGGCAGTACTCAATATCTAGACTACATTCTAACTTATATGTATGATAGGGAAAAAAATGCCATTGCCATAAATAAGTTAGGATATCAAAACGAATATAAATCATATTGCTTTGCTGATGCACTTATAACAGAAGATAATACCTTAGTTTACCCAGATAAACTAGGAATAGTATCTCACGGAAACACATCGTTATACCTTCCTCCATTTGCTTATACAAATCTAAAGGATAAAGGATATGATGTAGAGCGAAGATTTACTTATAAAGGAGGAAACTTAAACTTCAATACTTGGGCTGAACTAATCTACAAAGCCTACAATATCAATGGAACAATAGGTATTTCGTTTGTAATACTTGCGTTGTACCGAGATATTATACAAGCAATTACTGGATTCTTCCCTTTTCTATTTCTATTTGGAGACCAAGGAGCAGGTAAATCTAATTTTGTAAACTTCTTTTTACACTTATTTGGAGAACCCAACCATGGTATATCATTGCTAAACTCAACGGATAAAGGATTCTCTCGTTCATTAACACAACGTAGTAATGCTCTGTATTATCTAAAAGAATATTCCAATGCAATAGACAAGAAAACTGTTGATGTCTTTAAAACAGGTTATGATGGGGAACTTTACACAATGGCACAGAAGAGTAATGATAATAAAACAACTACTCTTGAAATTAGCTCTGCTTGTATGGTAGATGGTAATGAGTTGCCAACATCAGAAGCCGCATTATTTGCACGAATGATAGTTCTACATTTCGAAGACAATAAGTTTTCTGACGAATCTACTCAGGCCTATAAGACACTTTTAAAAGAAAAAGAATATGGCTTTGGTAATATTACTCGTGAACTTTTAAAATATCGTCGGTTGATTGAACAAAACTTCAAGCCCGTATTTGAAAAAATATTCCATGGAATTAAATCTCAATTAATAGGAGATACTGAGTTATCTGATAGGCAAATACGTCACATTGCTTTGTTACTGGCTCCTGTAAAGGTACTGGAGGACAAACTCACGTTCCCCGTGTCTTTTGAAGTATTTAAAGAAGCAATTATTGAAAATGCAAAGAAGCAAAATGAAATGGCTAGTGACCTAAAAGATTCATCCATTTTCTGGAATGCTATAGCTTACAAAATTTCAAGTCAATACTCTGACTTTAGACCAGGAACACATTACATAAAAGACCAAATAAAGAAAATACTCTATATTAAGTTTAAACTACTCTACCCTATATATGTTGATTATGTAACTAAAAATAAATTACACTTTTTGGAAATGAATTCTTTACGTGAATTACTGACTGCAAAAGGAAACAAATCTTTTGTACCCAACAATTCCCAAAAAAGTAGAAAAACAAAAAGTTACACTCATAAAACTCTAGGTAGTTGTTATATGTATAAATATGATGATACTGAAAACTCAAAAGGGATAATTGTAGACGGTGTAGAACTAAACATATAATTAATTCTTGTAAACTAAGTAAACTTTGTAAAACACTTCTCTTATTGTATAAAAATTTAACTCAATACTAGTTTACTTCATATTTACTTGGTTTACTATTATCCAAATCATTAATAGCTTTTCTTCTTTATTATTACTTAACAGGAACTTTAAAGTAAACTAATAACTCTATCACTGATAGATATTTATCCATTTCAGGTTACTTAGTTTACATGGTTTACATAAATGATTATTCGGAATAATAATAAATGAATCAGCGTTTTTATATAATATGATTATATAAAAAATTAAAAGAACACTATATGATGCTAATTAACTCTTCAATTGCTTCATCAATTTCTTCAATAGTTGTGTATTTACTAATGCTAAATCTCAATGATGAGAATGATTCATCATCAGAATATCCCATATTTTTTAATACGTGTGAAGGTTCTACTATTCTTGAAGTACAAGCAGAACCAGAAGAAATCATTACAGTTTTTAGTTTGCTGATTACAATGTCAGCATCAATACCGTTAATTATAACATTTGTAATAAAAGAACTTCTTTTAACCTTTTCTCCAATAATTATGCAGTCAAAATTAATCTTAAGTTTTTGCTCCAAATATCTATTTACTTTGATAGGTGTAAGGTTATCTAATTCAACAGAGGCACAGGCCTTAGCAAGTCCTACTAGTCCTGGCACATTTGTAGTTCCAGATCTAAAACTATTTTCCTGTCCACCTCCATGCAGTAGAGGAGATACTGAAATCCCTTCTTTTATGTATAATGCACCAATACCTTTAGGACCATGAAATTTATGACCAGATAAGCATAACATGTCTATTTTTAACTCTTGCAGGTCAACTGGTATTTTACCAATTGCCTGAGTAGCATCTACAAATAATTTAGACTTTGTATTTGATACAACCTCTGCAATTGAGTCAATATCTTGAATTATTCCAGTTTCATTATTTACCCAAAGAATTGATACTAAGATGGTTTCTTCCTTTATTGCTGGTTTTAATTCTTCAATATTTATTAATCCATTTTTATCTACATCCAAAAATGTTACATCAACACCTATATTTTCTAGATATTTACATGTTTCCAAAACAGCTTTGTGTTCTACTTTAGTTGTGATTATATGATTGCCTTTATCAATATTAGATTCTATATATCCACGAAGTATTGTATTTATACCTTCTGTAGACCCTGCATTAAAGAAGATTTCAGAGCTTTTACAATTAATTAATTCAGAGATTATTTGTCTTGATTCCTTAACTTTTTTGTTGATTTCATTGCCGAAATAATGCTTACTAGAAGGATTTCCATAAAAACTATTTTGTATGTCATTCATCTCATTTATAACTTCTTTCGAAGGCTTGGTTGTAGAGGCATTGTCCAGATATATCATTGTTGAAAAAATATGTATAATAATTATGAGATGGTCTTAGATTAAGAGACAAACTTACTTATATTTATGAACTTTTTAGCTAAAGTGAATCGTAATAAAACAGAAACTAATGAACAACAATATAAATTATAAATTTTCAGGGCACGAAACCTTTCATTGCCGGCCTATTTGGTTAAAGAAAGGCTATGATTATGCTTTTGAAAACAAGGATATTCCTGGTAATATTTTCAGCAATGATGATGCTGTAATAGAGTTAGGAGTTGGTAAAAACATGGTATCTTCCATTAAATTCTGGTTACGTGCTTTTGGGTTTTTCAACCTTCACACTAATAGATTAGAAGGATTATCTCATGATATTTTAGATGATGATGGTTACGATCCATATTTAGAAAATGATGCTACACTTTACCTTCTACACTATCTACTAATCAAAAATGTGAAGACAGCTTCTATTTATAATTTAGCTTTTATAAAACTAGCAAAGGAAAAATTAGAATTTACACCAAGTAACCTTCAAGCTTTTATTGAGAGAAAATGTATCAAAGCAGGAGTAGAATATAATGCTAAAACACTAAAAAATGATATTAATGTTTTCTTAAAAAACTATATTCCCTCTGATGAAAATAAAGGTGGATTAGAAGATAATTTTAACGGACTTTTTTATGATCTAAGGTTTCTGAATAAAGTTTCTGTAGATGGTGAAAAGAAATTCAGATTCAATATTAATGAAGGGAAGAATTTACCTGAAGTTGTTTTTCTATATGCATTACTCGATAAATTTGAAGGAGCTACTTCAATAAACCTTGAAGCTATCAGAGATAATGTATCTTCTATATTTTTGATGGAGAAACAAGGAACCTATTCATTAATTAAAAGGATTGTTGAAAAATACCCCGATTTTATTACATTTAAAGATGATGGAGGTAGGCAAGAAGTACAGATACGTGAAGGAATTAATAAGGACGAGATACTAGAAGAATATTATGCAAGATTTTAATGTTTCTACAAATATTATAAGAGATGAGGATGCTAATCTAAACTACATTGTAACAAAAAATGCTAGTGAAAATTTTAACCTTATTGCTTCAAATTACAGACAAAATAATAAGTTTCAAGCTATAATTGGATCTTATGGCACTGGTAAATCGTCTTTTTTATGGGCATTTGAGAAGAACATAAAGGGTAAACGTAATTACTTTAGTTCTTTGGCAGAAAGTTATCCTGGAATCAAAACTGCCAAGTTTATTAAAATAATAGGAGAATATAAGTCTATCTCTCATTCCTTAGCTAAAGTTTTGCTTATTGATGAAGATAAGGAAAATATTGAGGAAAAAGTATTAGACAAATTATCTAAGGCTATAAAAGCAAACTGGAAAAAGAAAGCTGTCACTGTTTTAATAATTGATGAGTTTGGTAAATTTCTAGAGTATGCAGTGAAGAATAATCCTGATAAAGAAGTATATTTTATTCAGTTATTAGCTGAGTTCTTTAATAACTCAAAGCAAACAGCATTATCAATATCTAGTTTACATCAAAATTTTTCTTCTTACGGACAATCTCTAAATGATGAGCAATTCAAAGAATGGGAAAAAGTAAAAGGTAGGTTAAAAGAAGTAGCCTTTAATGAACCGATAGATCAACTATTATTTTTTGCATCTAAAAAAAATAAATTTGAAAATATCAAATTAAAAGGGCAACAAAGAGAATTATTTAATACAATACTTGACCACAACGTTTCAGATAAAAAACAGACAATTGATTTAGAACTTGCAGAATCCTTGCTTCCAATGGATTATATATCTGCAGAAATAATTGCTAAATCTTTACAACGCTACGGACAAAATGAAAGATCCCTCTTTTCATTTCTAGATATAGATGAAAGCTACTCTTTCAAGAGGTTTTACAACAAAGCAGAAGAACCTGCAAATAATGATGTATACAACCTTAATATGGTTTTTGACTATATTCTAGAACACTACTATTTTGTAATATCGTCTAATACGAATTCCGACCTTACAATGTGGAATTCCATCAAATCAGCACTCGATCAAGTTGATACTAGATTAAATGATAATCACGTAATTGATGGCCGACAAATAGTAAAAACTATTGGACTATTAAATATATTCTCTAATGCTGGAGCAAACATTAATAAAGTGTTTATTGAGAAATATGCTAAACTAGCTTTAGGTATAAATAACGCTAATGAAATAATATCTGAACTAGTAAATCAGAAAATAATATCTTATAAAGATTTTAAGCATAAGTATGTTTTTGTTGATTGGACAGATATTAATATAGATCACGAATTACAGAATGCAGATGTTAGAGATGTTATAAATATAGCTGACCGTATTTCAGAAATAGAAGAGTTTAATCCAGTACTTGTAAAAAGTGAATATTTTAGAACAGGAACACCACGTTTGTTTGAATATAGTTTTACTGATAGTCCAATAACTGAAGTTCCAGATTCGAAAGACGGTATAATAAATTATATATTATCTGAAGACAAAATTAAAATTGAAAACTATAATCAACCGATATTATATGCAGTTTTTAATAATACAACTGACATTATTGGAGCTTTCAATGATATAGACAGGGCCTTATATGTAAAAGGTAACAACTTGCAAGATAGATCTGCAGTAAAGGAACTTGAGGAACGAATTTTTTACAGCACCAAAAACCTTAAGAGTATTTTAGTTGATGATGTCTATTTTAATGATAACATTAAATGGCACTATGCTGGAAAAGAACAAAAAATAGGTAATCGGCTGGAATTTAACAGGTTATTAAATAAGGTATTATCTGATAACTATAGACATTCACCTATTCTGAAAAGTGAATTAGTAAATAAAAGTAAAATTAGTACTCCTATTTCTACAGCACGTAAAAACCTAATTACACAATTAATAAATAATAGAGAAAAATATAATATTGGCTTTGATGCTGATAAGTTCCCTCCGGAGAAGACAATTTATCTATCGCTAATTAAAAAGACAGGTATTCACCGTTTCAATAAGAAAAATAATTCTTTTGAACTTGGAGAACCAAACTTCAAAGGGAATGACGAGATAATAAATAGCTTTAAATACCTATGGAATACTTCTACAGTTTTTTTAGAAAATTCTAAAAAAGGGAAGTTAAGTGTTAAATCATTTGCAGAAACACTTGCAAAAGAACCTTTGAAATTAAAACAAGGTTTAATAGATTTCTGGATACCATTATTCCTTATTACAAAAAAAGACGAATATGCCCTTTTCAACGAGAATGGTTATATCCCAAATATAGATACACAAGTTTTTGATGTGATGTATAAGTCACCACAAAAATTCTTTGTGAAAGGTTTTGATGTAAGCGGTATTAAGCTCGAAGTATTTAATAAATATAAAAGTATTTTAGATCAGAGTAAATCAGAATTACCGTCGGAAAAAGATTTTATTAATACTATTAAACCATTTATTTTATTTGTTAGAGCATTACCTGAATATTCACTAAGAACAAGTAATTTATCGCAACAATCTATAGATTTAAGAGAAGCCATAAAAAATGCTAAAGATCCTGAAAAAGCATTTTTTGAAGAGTTTCCTAAAGCTTTAAACTATTCTGAGGCATTACAATCTGGGGATTCAAAAATGCTTAAAGGGTTTGTAGAAAAAATGGAAACTTCTATAATGGAGATTCGTGGTAGCTATGATAATTTGATTGACAGGTTTGAAGATGTTGTTATCTCAACTCTAAAAACTAAGAAAAAGGATTTTGAAAAATATCAATCATTATTAAATAAAAATTTAAAGACAATTGATTCAAGTATTCTTAATCCAAAATTAAGAAGCTTAAAAAATAACTGTGTAGCTCCCAAAACAGAAAGGAAAGCTTTTTTAGAAGGAATAGCATTTGCTGTACTGGGGAAAGCCATGAATAAAATTAATGACCATGAAGAATTAATGCTTCATAAAGAATTTTCAAAAAACTATAGCCACTTATTAGATCTAGTAAAAGTTCATGAATTAAAAGCGTCAAATAAAGACTCAGAGGTCTATGGAATTAATATATTCGATGCCGATGGTAAAGAAAAAAAACATCGAGTGGTTATTGCTAACGAAAAAATAGCAACTTTAAACGAAGAAGTTAAAAATATTAATTCTAGCTTTAACGGAATAGATAAGGATTTGAGAAGAGCAGTGTTAATAGAATTGCTAAAGCAAGATATATAATAATGTCAGACGTAAAACATGTAATAGGAATTTCAGGAGGTAAAGATAGTTGTGCATTGGCAATATATCTTAATAAGTTGTATCCAGAAATGGATTTCACTTATTATTCTGCGGATACTGGTAGAGAGCTTTCAGAAACTTATACTCTTATAGAGCAGTTAGAAATTGAACTTGGAGTAAAGGTTGATACATTAGAACCTATTGATTTTAAAAATCAGAACTTAGAAAGTGTTTTCGATTTCTACCTACAGCAATACGACAATTACTTACCTTCTACTAATGCTAGGTGGTGCACTAAAAGAATGAAGTTAGATCCATTCGAAAAATGGATAAAAGATACTCCTACTATCTCTTATGTAGGTATTAGAGGAGATGAAGATAGAGAAGGATACATCTCTACAAAACCACATATACAATCTATATTTCCTTTCCGAAAAAACATATGGAGTGTTGATGTAATTAAACTTTTATTTAATGCTGAGTTTGAATTTGTAAAGGAATTATACACTAAGCATTTATCAGGAGATAAACTTGAGAATGTACTTACTCTACTTGATAGAAGGTTGAATTTTGCCTTTAATAGAGATAAAAAAGTTGATGCTTTATTAAATATAGATATAAAAGCATTCAATAAAGTAGTATTTGACTTTCTAAAAACAACAGAATTACCAGTGGGAAAATTAGATTATTTTCCATTGATAGAGAATGATGATATTGTTATTAGACAAGATGTATTCGATATTATTGAAGATAGTGCTGTTGATTTACCCGCATACTATAAACCTTTACCATACGAAGTAGATGGAGAGAAAGGACAGTATAACCGTAGTCGTTCAGGCTGTTTCTTCTGTTTCTATCAGCAGAAAATTGAATGGGTATGGTTGCTAGAACAACATCCAGTCCTTTTCAAAAAAGCAATGGAATACGAGAAGGAAGGTTATAACTGGGTAGAGACAGAAAGTCTTGCTGAACTTTCAAATCCAGAGAGAGTAGAGTCTATAAAACGAGAGCATCTTAAGAGGATGAAACGTAAATATAAAAACTTGAAAAAGGATACCGACTGGCAAGACGATATCCTTGGTGTAAATAAAGTTAAAGACACAAACAACCCACAATGGCTCAACGAACTTGAAGATGCCGAAGGTGATGGTTGTGCTAGTTGTTTTATATGAGAAACTAGATTAATGATCCTAATTCTCCATTAATAGCATTTCTTAAATTATCAAACCTTGTACTGATTATTCTGCTATAAACATCATCCCATTCTTCTCCAGTTTGGATAGAATAATCAGTGGGATTGGGTAAGAAATAATTATGAATAATTGCACCTTCATTAAATTCACCTCCAATTTGTTCTAAGTATCTATTAGGTGACATATCACTTATTATCATATTTGCACCTTCTGAAATTAATGCCCTATTTAAAGCACAGTTTAAAATATGACCTTTTTCTCCTCTTAAATCTCTTGATGTTTGTCCTATAAGTGTAGCTTGCCCTAAGGGAAATATATGGTGATCATTTATCTTGTTTTTATAACTTATATCGCCAATAATCCTATTAGTGCTAGAGTCAGCTAAAGCCCAGGCTCTTAATCTAAAATTATCGCTACTAAAATCTATAGGTATTGTAGATAATACGTATTGTAAAATGGCATCATAAGTAGAACTTTCGTTTCTCCTAATTATAGATTCATACGAAGTGTATTCTGTATGATTAAAAATTTCATTACGCCTTTCGTTTATATTTCCAATATCATTATTATTAACTATAAATGAATACAAATTTTTGATTTCATTTATGGATTTTTGATTTTGGTTATTATGAAAATATCCACTAAAAAATGAAGACCAATACCAAAATTCAATTCTATTTAGAACTTCTTCATCGTTCCAGCTATCATCATCTTTCAATATATAGGCAATTGGCAGTAAAAATAATTTATATGGAAAATCTTTTGCTTTAATAACACCTAAACGTACTTGTGCAAATGTTAATGCTCTATGTACAGATTTAACAGCATCTTCTAGATTTTCCTCAATATCTTCCGCTGATAGTTCAAATAATCGGGATGTTTTTTCAATGCCAGGTGTTATTTGTTCAATACTTCGATAATCTGAATGAGCAAAAATAGATAGCATTTTTAATGTTTCGGTCTTAAAAGTACCTACAGGATAATCGTTTTCATTAATAATATCCATATTAAACAGATTAATAGTACTTGGTCTGATATTGACTGGAATTTGTGAAACAAGAGTATTAGGAAGAAGATCATCATTAAAGTTATTGACAAACTCTTTAATCGTTAAAGATAAGTTTTTAGGTAGATTATTGTCATCGTGATTTTGGGCATACTTTGCAACAATTAAATCGTAATCATCCAATTTTACACCTCCCATATTCAGTTCTTGAAAAATAGGTATAGCTCTTCTTAAATCATCTGTTTCAAAAGAATATATTGTGAAATTTTCTATTACCTCCCTTAAGAAGTCTAATACATCTCTTACCCATGTAGTTTTTAATCTCTCCCATAATTCATTTATTATATTATTGTCAATGTTTTCATCTAACAATACCTGATCATAATCTACAGTACTTAACAAAGCTATTAAATCTTCATTGTCAGTATATTCTTCTTTCAAATATTCTATTTGTTGTCCAGCAAGAAGACGTATAGTTCTACCTAGTATCCCATTGTGGTTAACTCCGTCAAATAAATCAGTTTTTATCCTATATAATGGGATTAACTTATTAGCTTTAAAATACTCAGCTGAATTAGTTTCAAAATTGTTGTCATTTATAAGATCATGATTAAACCTATAGTAGGGAGAATATGCATGATCTGATCTATGTAAATTAGTGTTAAAATTATAGTTTGTAAAAACATCTTTAATATCTTCAGGTTCCTTTTCATTTAGAATTTCTCTATTGAAATGCAACTTTTTATATCCAAAAAAATCATATATAGAGCTATCATCCCTTTCAGGTAGTTTAATAAACCACCTATGCTTTAAAGCTTTACTTGTTTCTCCTAATGTTTGAGTTATTGATGTTACATCATCAGAATCTTCATACATATCATTGAAAGCATAATAGAGTGTCGTTAAACGTTGCTGTCCATCTAATAAAAACTTACACGATTCATCTGTATTTGCTATAATTTGTCTATTTCGGCCAGCTTCCTTACTTGCAAAGTTTCTCTTTATTCCGTTTAAGAATAAAATAGAACCTATTGGGAAATCTAAAAAAGCTGATGCTAGTAATTTTCCTTGCCTCTTGTAGTCCCAAATAAAGTTTCTTTGGAAATTTGGAAGAAGTATATTCTGTTGATTAAAACTCTCAAAAACATTTAAAAGTCTATTTTCTTCTGGTCTCATATTATTATAATTATTATTATGTATCTATTCAGCTAGGTAAATAGTTACCCAACAACAAAATCCATAAACCCAGTCGGATTTAAGAAATAGTTTGGTTTGTCTTCTATTTGTTCCTGAATCATCGTGAGCCCACCGTTTGTATAAGACTCCATTGTTAGCATAAGTTTACTTACTGCTTCTTTTTCTGTCAATTCTCCTTTATCAAGAGCAATTAAGTCTAGGTCTGTTTTAGCTACTAAAGCCATAAAAATATATTCTTGTATTTTAGTAAAGTCTTGACGGTTCAGAGATCTACCTTTACTTCCCCAATTCATAATTTCATGACTAAAATTTACTCTCTTTTGACCTTCCTTTATTGGTAGTAGCTCATTATTATATAATCCTAAGAAGAAAGCATAAATATATAGCTCATAATTACTTGCAAAGTGCTTACCAAAGTTTATTCTTTTTGTTTCCGAGCCTCCAAATTTTTGAGATAATGAATCAAATAATGGTTTCCTAAATTCTTCACTGTAGTTAGGAATTTTTGTCTTCCAGGTATCAAATAATCTTTTCATAATTATAGTTGCATTACTTTAGAGTTAATTGTACTAAGCTTTTTACTATCAAAAGGTCTTTCTAGTTTTACCCACATCGCCTTACTTCGTTTTACCTTATCAAATTCTGGTTTTATAAATAAATTGCTATTAGCATCAGTCCCAATAAAGTCTTTGGTTAGTAATATTATTTGCTTCTTTGTACTTGAAATAATATTTAAAAATTCACCTGTTTTCGTTTCTCCAAATGATGAAGTTGGAGCATCAAATATTAATGGATAACTCTCATCATGACTTCCCTCAGCAAGTTTTGAAATAGCAAATAAAATTGAAATGTGCATAGATGTGAGTAGGGATTGATTAGGGTTATGAAATTTATTATCACCCTCATATAAATCTACGCTCAATCTTATTTTTGAGCTTGAAATATTTCTTTTTGCAAACTCTATACGCCCAGTAAATGCCCCTTTGTTAATACTAACAAAAAACTCATTAGATTTATCTTGTAAAATCTTGATAAACTGATCAAATTTATACTCCTTAGTATCTTTAAAAATACTCTCAAGATCCTTAACAATATCACGCGATTTTATTAAAAATGAGTTTGCAGACTTTAGATCAATATTCTTCTTCTCTACAGTATACTTAGATAAATTTTGTTTTTCCAAGTTAAGATCTGCTAACAGATGGCCTTTATTCTTATTAATTTTAGTAATATCCCCCTGCCAATTATTATAATTATCTAGTACATCACCAAGTTTATCCTTACCTATAGATGAAGAACCAATGATCTTATTTATCTCGTCTTTTTCTTTTTCAATTTTCACCCTAATTAGTTCAACCTCACTTTTACGTTTGTTATTGAATTCTAATTGCTCTTTAATTGTCTTTTCAACACTTCTAAGGCCTTTTAAATTATCATTATTTTGATTCGCTAGATTCGTTAATTCCGAAATATAATCTTTAATAAAGAGTACTTCTTCTATTTCATCTATAGGTTCCTGCTTTTCTATATATTCATTTAACCTATCTACCATGTACTTATATGCCTTAGACCCTTCCTTTGCAGGCCTGCCACAAACTTTACAGAATTCTTCTTTAATTAACTCCTGCATAGTGCTTTTATCAGGTACATTAAAAGGTAATGGAATGGTATCGCTTAACAATTCTGAAACGGCACTTAATGCTCCCTGCTTTCTTCCTATTTCTTTATCAAACTCAGACTGAATAATTCTTTTTTCAAATCCATAATTTTGAATTTTAGCTTGAAATTGATTAAATATTGTTTCAAAATCTTTCAATATCCAACTTCTATCAAATAGATATGTGGTGTATTCATCTTTAACAACACTTATTTCCCTCCTTTCATCCTCTTCAAGTTTACTAATTCTAGTATTGACTACTTCTAAAGCTGTTGCATTGTCAACATACTTCTTAGCGTTTTCGATTAGACCTTCAGTTTTATCAATTTCTTCATCAAAATCAGACAGGTCTTTTTCAAATCCATTTATTCTACGATTAGTTGATGAAATTTGACTTTCTAGAATCTTATTTTTTTGTTGATTTTTTTTATCAGATGAATAGGACTTTGAAACAGCATCATCTGCTTTCTTAAATAAGAACTCCCCTGTTGTACTATATTTATCATAATGCTTAGCATCAGAAAAGAGATTAATTAAGTTTATTAACGCATCCTCATTGTTGAAAATATCTAACTCTGATTCTCCTTTAAAAATCGAGTATTTTCTTATCTCACTTGGAAATATTTGTTTAATCAGTAAATCACCATCAACTCTTGATCTTTCCCCCTTAGAATTTTCTTCAATGCCTTCAAATCTATTTTCAGTAACTTGAGTTGCTCCAATATTTCTTTTTTGAGCAATGAATGATCTTGACAGTAGTTTGGTATCCCCAAATTGTTCTACCTCTATTGAAACACTTACTTTCAACCTTTCTCCAGTATCTATTTCTGATAGTTTTTTAGCTGAGATTAGTTGTTCTAAGTTACGAGAACCTCCGTTTAAAAGCCACTCAATAGCTTCTATCAACTTGGTCTTACCTTCTCCATTCTCTCCTAGAACAATATTTAGACCATCACTAAAATTAAATGTGTTACTATCATAATAACACATGTAGTTTTCAATTTTAACACTCTTTATTATCATTATGCAGTTGTATTTAAGTGTTGCGTAATTAATCTATGTATTGTTTGATCAGAGTCTCTCTTCTCTTTTTCAGAGGCATCAACAATTAATCCAATAGCTTTAATTATTGGGATGTTTGAACTTAAGGACTGCCTTAATGTAATATTTAAGTCATCATCTGATAATTTGTATTTGCTTTTCAGTACATCATGTTCTAAAAAACTTTTAAATATGTCATCTTTCCTTGCCATAATCTTTATTCTAGTTATCTTTTTCAAGGTTTAAATTATAGTAATCTAATACTTCTTCTAATTCAATATATGTATCTATTTTATTGATTGCCAAAGCTGAAAAATCAACAACACGCTCTAATTCTCTTTTTACAATATTTCTTTCCATATCGTAATATCCTTCATCTTTATCAGCTTTAGGCACTACAACTAAATCATGAATTATTGCAATCCTTTTATCTGGATGAAGACGTAATACTCTGCCTCTTCTCTGAATAAACTGTCGTGGATTTCCTGTGCTAGCACAAAAAATAGCTAATTCAGATCTTGGTACATCAACACCCTCATCAAGACATTTCATAGATGTAAGAACATCTATATTTCCAATGCCAAAATCTGAAAGTATCTTATCTCTATCTTTTGATTTAGCTGTAAACTGCTTAACCATTATAGAGAAATCTACATTACTAACTTCTTTAGTATATTTATTAATTAAATCTGCATCTTCTTCATCTTTTGCAGAGTTATCATCATCTATATCAAAGTCAGGATATTTACCCTCAGGAACATATATCAATGAATATTTTAAGCTTCCTCTTTTTTTGTATTCGCTTAAGAGTATCTCTTTAAACTTTGGCAATTTGCTTTTAGCCTTATGAATTATTCTTTTACGTTTTAATAGTAGAATTTCAACAACTGGATCTTTTTTATATGTTCCAGTATTCGAATCGAAAAATTTCATTAACACTTGTGAGATTTCATAATAAGCTCTTAATTCTTCTGAATCTAATTCGACTAGATGTGGGTAATACTTAAACTTAGATAACCATCCCATATCTAAAGCTTTCTTCATACTAAAACTATAAACATAAGGTGGCTTATCATCAAAAAAAGCTTCTATACTCTTATTTCCTATCTCGTCATATTTTCTATTTGGTGTTGCAGATAAACCAATTCTGTTTTTCAAATGGATTGTTGGTAGAACTTCTGAAACTTTCCCTGCTCCCATATTATGAGTTTCATCGGCAATAAGTATTGTATCATTACTTAGTTCTCTAAAATAATCTTGAAACTTTTTTCTATGAAATGAAGCATACGTGACAACTACAATAAATGATGTATCAATGTATTTACTTGCAGTATTAAAAAAGGATAAACTGTCACTCCACTTTGTTTTAGAGCTAACTGTGATAATGTTTCTATAATTAAACCTATTACATTCCTCCTTCCATTGGTCAATTAGTTCTATCGTGGGAACAATAATCACAGCCTTATAAACCCCTTTCTCTTTATATCCCTCTAATACACAATTTAGAGCTGTAATAGTCTTACCCGTTCCAGTTGCCATGGCAAAAATACCTTTATAATCATTTTTAACCCATGCTTGGTAAGCTTCTTTTTGATATTCTCGTGGTCCAGATGGAAAAGGGAATCTAGGTGTTGATTTTATTTTCTCAATTTTTTCCTCGAACTCATCATTCTTTGCTTTGAACTCTTTACTCAGGTTTTTAGAATAAAATTGTTCTCTACTTGTAAGTTCTAAATCAAGGCTATCAGATATTAATTCATCTAAGTTCTTAGTTATTCCTTTATCTTTAATATAGTTAGTAAGCTCATCTTTTTCAAGGTAGGTGTAGTTTTTATGTTCTTTATTAATAAGTTTTTCGAAACGTTCACTAAAATCTCTAATCTTATTATTTGTTGTGTCAATACCTTCATTCCAATCAAGGGAAACATCAATATTCTCGGCATTATTTAATAACGCGTTACCAGTAAAATTTGCACTACCACTATAATATATTTTGTTTTCACCATCATAAGCCAATCCTATTTTATTGTGTGCAATGCCACTTCCTTTAGGTTTAACAGGCTGTATAATTAATCTATCATTTTGTTTTAAGAACGAAAGACAATTGTAGAAATGATTTTCTCTCTGCTCCAGAACTCTTTTTAACTCATCCAGTTTAGTGTTGTCGGTAATGTAATCAGGCTTTTTTTCTGATACATGTGTATCATCAAATATTAGATCTGCATCCTTTTCAGATATTGACTCATTTGTAACTATACGTAACACACCATCATTCTGTATAAACTGAGCCATACCAATAGCCAATACACTTATGGCTCCAGAGCTAAAATAACCTAACTCAAGATCAAGTGTTTTAATCTCTGGCAGTATATCTAAGTAAAACTTCAGAATAGGATATTCTGAATCAGAATGATATGTTTTTGTTGGCGGGTATTTTATATATTTAAGCATTTATGGTTCATGGTATTCGTTAATTTGGGGTTCAAAAACCATCAGAAAAAAACTCTTCTAAACTTACATTTAGCTTATCTAAGATTCTTTTTAACGTATAAATATTTAAATTGGTTTTACCCAATTCATACTTACGGTATTGGGAACGCCCCATACTAAGTTCATCGGCAAAAACTTCATGATTAGAATACTTATTTTCTTTTCTAATCTTTTCAAGTTTCTCACCTACTTTAAGTAAATACTTTTCTTTTTCCGATAATTGCATATAATTGTTAAAACTCGTGATTTTTAACAAATTATTACTCCTGTTAAAACAGGAGTATAGACATGATGTTTATCACATGCTAAAATATGTCCTATCCATATAATACATAATAACTTGGTTAAATATAACACTGATTTCAAGTATAAATTTATTGATATATCCTTGCTCTGAAATTATTTATAAAACCTACTATAAAACTATAATTCATCATTGCCATAAACTGAATTGAAAATAAGTTATTTACTATTTCATAAAAATAATGAAAACACAATAATTGTAACGTTTGTACCTGTAATTACGTTACATTAACTATATTTGCATAAACAGTAAATAGATAAATGAGTTTCACAGGTACAATAAAGGAAAATATAGCACAGTTCAAAGATGGATATGTATTCACGTACAGTGATTTTAACATAGATCCTAAAAATGAGAGTGCTTTAAAAGTTTCTTTATACCGATTAGTTAAATCAGGTAAAATAGTTAGATTCTCAAAAGGTCGTTTCTACAAACCTAAAAAAGGAATAATCGGCAACTTAAAACCAGATGAGTACGAAATTGTAAAAGATTTGCTCAACGATGAAAATAAAACAATTGGGTATGTTACTGGCTATTCAATTTTCAATGCTCTAAAATTAACTACACAAGTTCCTAACGTAATTCAAATAGGCGCTAACTTTGATAAAAAAGGAATAAAAAGGAATATATACACAATTAAGTTTGTACGTCAGTGGAATGAAATTACAGCTGAGAACACTCCCTTACTACAGCTTTTGGATTGCATAAGATTCATTAAAAATATACCAGATACAACAATAGAAGTCTCTATTAAACGTATCCAAAGTTTATTAAATGATCTTTCTGATGAAGAAATTAAATCACTTACTCGTTTAGTTTTAAACTACCCTCCTTCTACAAAAGCTCTTACAGGTGCAATGCTAGAACTATTAGATTATGATAAAGAGTCTGATGAAATATACAAATCACTGAAATTAACAAGTTGGTATAAATTCAATATTGATGAATCCTTCCTACCCAACAAACTAAAATGGAAAATACAATGATATTACATACAGATAAAGGCCTTCTTGAAATAGCAATTTATATTGATTTAGGTGAAACTAATATTAGAAGATACATTAATAGACTATTTTAGCAAAAAAATATACTTATATGCCCGAACAACAGAATATAGAATATAAACAAAGTTGGCATAACGATTATCTAAAATGGATTTGTGGTTTTGCCAATGCTATTGGTGGAATAATATACATTGGTAAAGATGACGATGGCAATGTTGTACATTTGAAAGATTACACCAAATTAATGGAAGATATCCCCAACAAGGTTCGTAATGCAATGGGAATAATTTGCGATGTACAGCTACAAAAAGAAGATGAAAAGAAATTTATATCTATAAAAGTAAATCCTTATACAGTTCCAGTTTCATTACGTGGTAGATACTATTACCGTACTGGTAGTGCCAAAATGGAATTAACAGGAGTAGAATTAAATGAATTTTTACTCAAAAAAGCTGGAAAGACTTGGGATGATGTTATCGAAGAAGGTGCCACAATTGAGGATATTGACGACGCAAGCCTTAATAAAATTATAAGTGATAGTAAAGAAAAAGGAAGAATGCCAGATACTTCTGGTTTAAGTACATTTCAAATATTAGATAAACTTAGATTAACAGAAGGTGACAAATTAAAAAGGGCTGCTCTTATTTTATTCGCTAAAGACCCAAATAGATTTTACCCTAATATTCAAGTTAAGATTGGACGTTTCGGTAAAGATGCTTCCGATTTAAAATTTCAGGAAATTATTGAAGGTAACTTGGTGCATATTATTGATGAAGTACAAGTCCAACTTAATTATAAATTTTTAACACGATCAGTTAATTTTGAAGGGTTACAGCGTATAGAAAAAGGAGAATACCCTATTGCTGCACTTCGTGAGATATTACTAAATGCACTTGTTCACCGAAACTATATGGGAGCGTCAGTTCAAATACGTGTATTTGATAATAAACTTACTGTATGGAACGAAGGTACTTTGCCTTTTGGTTTGACTTTAGCCGAATTAAAAGAAGAACATAATTCACGTCCTAGAAATCCGAAAATAGCCGAAGCTTGTTTTAAAGCTGGTTATATTGATACGTGGGGAAGAGGAATATTGAAAATACTTAACTCTTGCAAAGAAGCAGAATTACCTGAACCTGAAATTAATGAAAAAGAAGGTGGCTTACAGGTGGTACTATATAAAGAAAATAGAACAATTGATGTAGGTGATAAGTTGGGTGATAAGTTGGGTGATAAGTTGGGTGATAAGTTGGGTGATAAGTTGGGTGATAATCAGCTAAAGATACTAGCAGAAATAAATAAAAACAATACAGCAAGTATTACCTCTCTATCAAAAATAATAGGAGTTAGCACCACAACTATTGAAAACAATATATCAAAACTAAAAAAATCAGAGTACCTAAAAAGAATTGGATCAGCAAAAGGAGGATATTGGCAAATAATTAATATTAATTAAGTATAATAAACGATTATTAGTACAATCGCCATCGTGTATAAAAACGATAATATATGTAAACACCAAGTGACCTTTTAAAATAATTTGAACCATCTTAAATTAAATAGTAATTATCCTCTTTTACCATTAGATAGCAGTTATTAGCCACTTATTGTTGCCTAGTTGTTGTCCAAACATCGTAAGGCACTATAAACACTATTAAGAGTACTTTCTGTATTGGCAAATAAGCCATGATTATAAAAGCATAAAAAAGCTAAGAAAAGCCAATGAAACCTCGCAATAGCGAGGTTTTTTTTATGCCTAACAATTTTTTTAGTTTTCCGATTTTTTCCCATTTTTATCACTGTTTCGTACCCTTACATACCTCGAAGCTCTATAAGAAAAAAAGTAGATTTTCAAGGGAGAGGTAAGTTTACAAAATTAAACACTTTTATACACTTTTAACTTAGGAGTTACAAAATAATGGCAAAATTAAAGATACAAAAGGTATGCGAAAATTGTAGTAAAGTATTCGATGCACAGAGGACTACAACAAGGTATTGTTCTCACAAATGCAACAGTGTCCATTACAAGTTAAAAGCTCGTGATTCTAAGATTAATAAAGCTAATGCAGACACAATCAAAGTTGTTAATAAACCTATTGAAGATATTAAAACAAAAGAATTTCTATCAGTTAGTCAAACGGCTAAACTAATTGGATGCTCAAGACAAGCTATTTATAAAATGATTAATTCAGGAAGGTTAAAAGCAAGTATAATAATGGTGAAGAAAACCATAATAAAAAGATCAGATATTGAACTTATGCTCGAACAGGCTATTACTGAAAAACAACCCAGAATGTATTTATAGTTAATAACTATTATTACATGGAAGAAATAGTTGTATTATTTGGAGTTTCTCCAAAAGCACTGTATGATATATTAAAACGAAATAACATAAAAAAAGATCCTCTTCCAATAAGCTTACTTTTATTACCTGTAATTATAAGTTTGAAGCTGGTGGTGAAAGTTTTATACGATAACTAATTGCATGTAAAGGCAAGCATGCCATTAGAAAAATCTGATCATGTATTATATTAAATACAAAAAGCTTATATTTGTACTGAATAAAATACAATTTATATAATATAATGAAAAATAAAAATCAAATATTGTTCCCTAAACACCAGAGAATACTTGATAAAGTAGGTGAGAATATTAAAGTTGCACGTATGAGAAGGAAACTTACTACTACCCAAGTGTCAGAACGTGCCAACATTAGTAGAAATACTTTGTATTTATTAGAAAAAGGAACACCTAGTGTATCGTTAGGAGCATTGTTTAATGTTTTAAGGGTTCTAGGATTACAAGACGATTTTTTAAAATTAGCATCGGATGATGAATACGGTCGTAAATTACAAGATTTAGACTTATTGAATAAATAATATGGCAAAGAATAAAACAGGCATATTTGTATATGCAGATTGGCTTGGAATGGCAGAACCAAAGCTTTTAGGCACACTTACGGCTCAACATGGTAAAGATAGAAAATCGTTTAGCTTCAAATATAACAAGGAGTGGTTAAATACTAATGAACAATTAATATTAGCCCCTGATATTAGTTTCTACTCAGGGCATCAATTTCCAAATAGTAAAGATAATTTTGGAGTGTTGTTAGACTCTATGCCTGATACTTGGGGTAGAACGTTGATGAAACGCAGATCGGCTATTATAGCCAAAGAAAATGAGACTAAATCACCTGTATTATACGATATTGATTTCTTGCTAGGTGTTTATGACGAAAGTAGAATGGGAGCATTGCGTTTTAAGCTTGATGAAGATGGTGCATTTTTAGATGATAATAAATACCAGCCTACACCACCTTGGTCGTCTATTAGAGAATTGCAATACAGTGCCAAGATGTTGGAGAGTGATTCAAAAAGTGATGAAATTAATAAATGGATAAATATATTGATGGCACCAGGCTCTTCTCTTGGAGGAGCTCGTCCTAAAGCTAATATTCTTGATAATGATAATCATCCATGGATAGCTAAATTCCCATCGAAAAATGATGTGATAGATAAAGCTAAATGGGAATACTTAGCATACTTACTGTCATTAAAGGCAGGAATAGATATGTCTAACTCTAAAATTGAAAAGATTGCTGGAAACTACCATACTTTCTTTACTAAACGTTTTGACAGACTCAATGGCGAACGTGTACATTTCGCATCGGCAATGACCATGACAGGTAATAACGAAGATACCATTAGAGATAATACTGCAAGCTATTTAGATATTGCAGAGTTTATACAATACAACGGAGCTCAGCCTACAAAAGATTTACATCAATTATGGAGAAGGATAATATTCAATATTGCAATTTCTAATACCGATGATCATTTAAGAAATCACGGTTTCATTCTTACTAATAAGGGATGGATATTATCTCCTGCCTATGACGTAAACCCTTCTATTGACAAAGATGGTTTAGCATTGAATATAGATATGGATAACAGTGTATTGGATATTCATTTAGCTCGTAGTGTAGGGGAGTATTTTCAATTAGACAACAACGGTATGGATTTGATAATTAAAGAGGTTAATGAAGCTGTTATTAGTACGTGGAATGAAACAGCTATACAAATAGGTATTTCACGTGCAGATATTCAGTTAATGGAACATGCTTTTAGAAAGTTGTAAAGTCTTACTATTTCAATTTAATTATTCCTTATACCTATGTATTAGTGCGATAATAAAATTCTTTCCAAATTTTGGTAATTCTTTACAATACCACTATACCTGTAGTATTACAACACTTTTACTAATATTTGGTAATCTTATTAGTAAGGGTTTTTAATCTACTTTAAAGTCTACCCAATCAATTACAGTTCCATCACATTTAGGAGCATTTATACAATATATATGTTTTAATCAATACAGATTATATGCAATAACATATAAGTTATTAAAATAAAAGCATTCTATATGTTTTTACATATAATCTAAAATCTTGAACGAATAGTCTTCAAACTAGTCTCTATAGTTTTAATTGAAGTTTCGGAAACTCCAGACAGTTCAGCATATTCTCTCCAACGATCGATGATGCCTTTTATCTCATCTATGGTTACCTTTGCTTTGTTGATAGATAATGCATCCGCCAATTCTAGTAACTCTTTTCTTCCTGGATCTACATAATTTCTAGCGCAAGCTGTACTATGATATCCCTGAGAAGATGAGGAGAATGTTAAGTCATAAGCTGGTGCAAGTGACCATACCCCTTCAGCATCCATTAGGAACGCAAAGTTTTTAGAATGGTCATCACGGTTATGTGCCAGAACATTGAAAACAGTTCTACGGAACATTTGTTCAGCAGATTGTGCGTTATTTGTTAGCTTCTTTGCTTGGTATATTAAGTTCCCATAGTCAAGAGTACTGTGCTCATAGTCATCATGAAGAAGTCCTGCAGCTGAGAGCATATGAAGCTTATCATTTCCAACACGGTCGAATCTCTTGGTTCCAAAATAGCTATTCCCACTGTCACTGCTAAACACTCTACACTCAGACATTTCAACCCCTGCATCCAAGGCCATTTTATAATAGGCTAGCTCTATATTGGCAATATCTTTCGAATCTACATCTGCTGCAAATTTGATAATCCAATGTTCATATCCTTCTGGAAGATTAGCGATGCCACTAATGAGTGAATCTGTCTTAGGGTTATATCCTGCATAAATTTTTGGTCGTGCTCCACCGGGGCTCCCTCCTATTCCGAACATATCATCAATTACAGCACTACTCTCACCCCTGATTACTTCAGAAATATTGTCGTTTAGTTTATCTAGATTAATTTCTATAGCCTCCTGCTCTAAATCTACACTCGGTCTGTAATGAAGTGCTCCCATACTATTATTCCCTGCAAAGGTCAAATGATCCAATGCATTGAGAGATTCTATAGCAATACTATCAGCACTAAGGCGTTTCTTTATTAGTAAGTATCCCCAAGCATCTGGCAAAGAATCAGCAAACACGCCAAAGAGGCCATTGAATGGTTTTTCTTTAGTAGTTTGAGGATTATTATCAAACTCCAATTGACTAGGAGAAAAGTTTTTTCCTGCTTCTAAATAAGCATCACTATATTTAAATAATATAGTCCTACCATCTAAAATAAGCTGACCTATTAGTTCTTCTTGTTTAGAAAATTGTATAAATACATCGAGTTTAGTTGTCTCCATAATCAATAATCAAATAAATCCTTTTTACGTTTAATATCAATTGGAAGCAATATTAATTCAAAGTCTGTAAGACGCTTCAGAGCTTCACTGATCTTTAGAAGTGATTCAAGAGAAATAATACCTGTTGACTCAAATTTCCGAATACTAGCGTAAGCTACTCCAGATCTCTCCGACAATTCCTTCTGAGACATCTTCTTCTCTTTTCTTAAATCTCTGATGTTTTTTGATAAAAGAATCATTATCTCTTTAGGTGATTTTTCATCTCCGTACTCTCCCATAACAACTATTAGTATTAGAATACAAATATAATAATTTTAAACCACAAACAGACACTATAGTGCCAATTTACGATTCATTATCGCCATTATAGCTACTATAATAGCTTTAAATATTAATTTACATCCATTAAATACTAGAATATTAGTCAACTGTTAATAAATAGATATCTGAGTATCTCGAAGCTACTGTTTGTTTTTGTTGTTGAGTAAAGGTGATATAACTCTGAAACATAACGGACAGTAAAATGAGCTGAGTGGTAGTTTCAGGTCTATTAATTGAGACTTTTTATTGTGGTAAGAACTAAATAATGCTTCAATGTTTAGAAATCTAAATTTGCGTTCTAAAACCTCATTTTTCCATCAAAACTTACTTTCTACTAAAAAAGCCCTTTTTTTCATTTTCGTACCTCCACGGAAAGTGACAAAAACAACGGTTTTATTATATAGTTTGGAGAGTATTTACTAAAACACTATATTTGAGAATAATTTGAATTTTTTTGACAAAATATGAGACTTCACATAGTCTTTCTCTTTCTTTTATTCCTATATATTTTTGTGAGCACTTGTAAAAACAGAGAAAAAAATAATGGTTTTTACTTGTGGAAAATCCGTGCCTCTGCGTACTGCCACTTGCGAGCCCCAGTAAATACTGAGGGTGTAAATATCTGTATTGGAATAGAAATTATGAACCTATATCAAAGTTATACATCAACGATAGTTTAGGAAATTACAGTTTAAATGATACTCCTTTTGAGGGTGTTAAATATAGTTCAACAGATTTTTCTGATATTGATAATGATGGGGATGATAATCTACTTATAATAGGGGAAAATGAGATAAACAAAGCTATATCTAAATTAGATAGGAATATAACAGAAAAAACATTGTCAATACAATATTTTAAATTTCTTAAACAATAAGAATACAATTGCATTTGCGGAGTTTTTCAATTCTAAATTAAATTATTTAGAGCCAATCCAAGAGGAGTTGCGGACTTGGACTTTCTCTTATTTATAATGTGCAAACTTTTTGCTTAGTCCCCATAAAATTAATATGACCCGAAATCTATTCTATTGATGAAAAGATCTCTCCACTCCTATCATAGGCAGAGATGATGTAAATTTACATTATCAAATTAGTGGTAAAACCAAAAAAAAATGAGTCTTACTACTTTACAACTTCTACACTTTTTCCTTTTATCCCTGCTTTAAAGCTATCGTCATACATTGCTTCTACAACAACTCCTGGTAAATAGTACTCTCCAGTATAGGCTGCAATCAGTGATATTTCAAATGTCTTTGTTTGTGAGGCTCTAAGATCAAAATACTGATAAACTCTATCGTCTCTAATATCAATAAAATCAGGTTGATCGGCATTTTTATTTACAGTACCTAAAAGACGATTATTAACTATCTCCCAACCAGATGGGAATATTTGGCTAAGTGCTACATCCTTAATACCGTCGATATTATTAGTGTTTTTAACCACAACCACTGCTTTAAACTCTGTACCTTGTTTTAAATCATCTATCCTTATAGTACTCCCTTTTGTATCGGTATATCTTACATTTAATGATAAATTTTCTGCAAACTCAATTTCATTCTTCACTAATGGAATACCTCTTCTTACAACTCTTACATACAAGCTACCTGACTTATTATTTTCTATTTCAATATTCTGCTTATTATCTGTGTTTAATATTGTAATGGTAAATACTGGCATTTTAGTTTCTATCTCTCCAGCTTCTCCATTTATTTTGTAATCTACATCTATCTCTGTACTAGGATTGAAAACAGTTATGTATTTTGAAACTGCCATTAATGAAAATGCTGTAGTTTGTGTACTCATATATCTGCTAGACGATAGAGATTCTGCCACTTTCTCTAAAGCTATCATTGCTCGTGTTTGATTCTTAACATTAGCATAAGTCATCAATCTTACAGCTTCATCTCTTTGTCTAGATCCATAACTATAATAGTAGTATGAGTTTTTTGGTTGTATATACTCTGAATTTTCGTTTGTGATTAACTGTTTTGCTATTTCCTCTTGTCCTATTACAGCATAAGCACTTGCGAGCATTTCTCTAGCTTCTATTCTAAGTGGAATTTCTTTAAGTCTATTCATTGCTCCAACAACGGCATTACCCGATAAAGCCAAAGTATATAATCTATAAGCTTGAACCATCTCATTAGGAGTATTTGTAGTCCATGTATTAGCCTTAGAAATTTGATATTTCACCCATTTTTCTTTAAAAGAAGAAGGAAGAGAATATCCTAACTTTTCTGCTTCAAACATATAGTGACCTGCATAAGAAGTACCCCATTGATTTGAATAACGCCCTCCTATCCAATAACTCATACCTCCATCGGCCAATTGAAACTTATACAAACGGCTAATTCCTGCCTTTATATTATTTTCTATTTCTATTGTTTTTTTCTTACTTAAATTAGTAATCTTGCCCAAAAATAATTGAGGCAATACACTAGATGTTGTTTGTTCTATACAACCATGAGGGTATCTAATAAGATAATTTAATCTCTCATCCATATTTATACTTGGCATAGCTGAAATTTCTATACTCATCTCATTTGTACCTTTTATACCTAGAGGAGAAATATCGAAATTCAAATCTTCTTTTTCCATTAAGTATTGTTTAGATACCGATATAGGAACATTAGGATTTCTTACATCTAATTCTATTTCTTGATATGCTTTAGAACCATTTCCTTCTACTGTTACTTTAACTCTAGCAATTCCTGTATTACTTGTAGTTTTAAGCTTAAAGTAAACCATTTTTTCGCCATTTTTATTAAACTTGACGTTTGATGTACTAGAACCAACAATTGTTAACTTATCATTTGATTCTACTTTTACTTTTACATTCTTAATTTTTTTGTCCATTACAAATACCGTAACAGGTAAATCGCAAGTTTCATCAGTTCCTAAAACTCTAGGCAATGTTGCAAGCACCATTACAGGTTTCTTTACAGGTACAGCTTGTTCTGTTTTCCCATAAGCACCGTTATTTCCGGCTACAACCATAACTCTTACTGAGCCTATATAATTAGACATTTTAAGTTTATGAACATCTGTTTTTCCTTTATCCAAAGAAAAAGGCCCAAGTACTTTTACAACTGGAACAAACCTATTTGCTTTTTTCTCACTCTTCTTCTCTGTTTCGCTATCGCCACCTATAGCATACATTTTATCTAATCTAGCTCCAAATGCTCCCATAACATAGTCATACATATCCCATGTTTTTGTTCGTAACGCCTCACGCTGATAGAAGAAACTCCATAACTTAGGTGTTTTATAATTTGTAATATCTAGTAATCCTTCATCTACAATGGCTAATGAATATGTCATTTCATTACCGTTTTTCTCACTTACACTAATATTATATTTTTCTTCAGATTCAATTGATTTAGGTGCAGTTATTTGAGGATAAAGGTGTGTGTTAGGATCCTCTATAGATATAGGTGTAGTACCATACATTCTAATAGGCAAATCATTTGATGTTTGTGAATGTTTCTGTATATAAGTGATATTTGCATAAACGTTTGGAGCCATATCGCTAGTTGCCTTAAAGGTAACTTCAGAAACACCTTTTTTTGTTTCTGCCCAAAACATATTTAGTACTTTACCTCCTTTTTCAATACTTATTAAAGCTCTTCCATCGGCAGCAGTAGGTATAATTAGTTTAACATCATCTCCAACACTATATTTTGATTTTTCGCTACTAAAAGTAAGCATTGAGGCGGCATCGGTATTTGAATTACCTCTACTATTCCAGTTAGGCCAATCTATGTAAATCTTTTTTCCTGTAACATGTCCACTCTTTGTATCTGTTACCTGAATATAATATCTACCCCAACTTTTGTTTGGCATAGTAAATTTATATGAAGCCTTCCCATTTTTTGTTCTAATGTTTCCACTTTTTTGTATAAGATAATCTGTATTCTTAATATAGTTTGCAATATTTTCATTTGATGAGCTCCACCACCAGCTCCACCTCAATTTATATATTTTTACCGAAAGGTTACTATTTACCTTTTTACCATTAGCATCTAGCGATACTAGATTAAGAGTATGATCTTTTCCTGTGTAAATTAAATTATGGTTTTCATCATCAAGCTTAATATTCATTCCTGCATAGCTATTGTAATTAGACAGCAAATAATCTTGTGTATTAAGACTATAATCTCCTCCTTTTTCGTAAACATATGAAGTAAATCGTGCTTTCAACATACCAGGAACCTCATCATTACTTTCTGGTTTATAGTAGAAAGTCTTTTTGCCTTGTGAATTTAATTTTCCATTAAATATTTCTTTTTCATTAGACCTAAAAGTCTTAGTAGGATCATCAAAACTATATTGACCATATCCATTAAAGGTTGTTTTCAGAGGAATTAGTTTTACCTTAACTGTAGATTTTAATGCCCCTGCATTAGCTCCTGTTAGCCATTTAGATGAAAGATTTATTGTATTACTTCTTCCACTCTTTAGTAATTCTGTTTTAGAATTTAACTCAACTTTTAAACGGTTAGGTTTAACCATTTCTATTTTTAATCTTTTACTAAAACTCTGTCCTCCAACATAGGCGTTGACTCTCCAGTTACCAGTAACCGCATCAGGAGAAGTTAAAGCTGTAAATCTATAGAATCCGTTTAATCCTTTTTTTATGGTTCTCTTTGTAACCAACTGATTATCTGGATTAAATAATTTAAATGTAACAGGATAATCATTTGGCAATTTTCGTACTTTATCTTCTAATACAAAGAAAATATGTAAGCTATCTCCTGGTCTCCAAACACCTCTTTCTCCATACATATATCCTTTTACTCCTTTTGGAGAAGTTTTTCCTGAAATATCGAACATACTGTACGATAATGTATTTTCATTTTGAAGCTTCAAATAGCCAACATTACCTTCTTTACTTACTTTTATATAAAACCCTTTCTTCTTTGTAAGAAATGCAGCAAAACCATCATTATTTGTTTTACTGCTAAGTATAACTTGATTCTGGTAATTGTAAAGCTCTACTAATACATCTGAAACTGGAAGTGTAGATAATAAATCACTTACAATTATGTTATAATTACCGTTTTCGTTCTGCTTTGCAATTATACCAAAGTTGGACGAAATAAGATTCTTAGAAATTTTGGTTGTGTGGTATCTATAAAAGTATGAATGACATGGATTATCCCTTTCTTGATAGTTGTATTCATAATTATAATTATTTCTACTGTAAGAATCTCCATTCCAATACTCTTTATCCTCTTCTGTACTAGAAAGCTCACTAATATCTGATTCATCTCCACAAGAAAAGGATATATTTCTTTTTCTGAAACTTAGTTCTACATTGTAAATTTCTCCCTTTTTTACATCTATAAGCTTATTAATATTTATGAAATATCTTTTATTTTTTTTATAATCATCTTGATTTTCTAAGTTTAATGGTACAATGCTATTGTAAATAGGTCTTCCTACTTTACGAAGAGAAGAGGAAGATGAAAAGTTGTTTTCTTGTAAAAATTGACCCATATTATTTTTGAAAATTCTTACAATTGTAACTTTTACTTCTTTTAGCCCCATGGCATCAAATGGAAAGATTAAACCTAATGAATCAGGTAATATATTTCCTTTACCTACAAGAGATATAGATGGTATTATTTGTTTGAATTCTAATGTTTTATAAAAATTGCTTTCAATTTTACTTCCTTTAATATCTTTAAGACCTCTAAAAACACGAGCGGTGTATTGTTCTCTATTACCTTTAGGATAAATTTTAACAACAGTTCCATCTATTGTATAGTTGTACTTTATTAGGTTGTCGTTAGAATCAAATAATCCTAATAATCCTTTAATATCTTGTTTTTCGGAAATTGGTGAAGAAAAAATTATTTCTATAAATCTTTTTGGAAAAAAGCCTGTTCTAAAATCAATAACTTTAAAATTATTTATTGAAGGTATATTTACTTTTAACACATCTTCATTATCTATCTCTGCCTTATCTCCATCAAACTCTAAAACTACATAAGACTCTGAGTTTTTTCTGAATACACTATCTATAATAATAGATACTTCTGTATTAGATTTACGAATAAACTTGATTGGTAAACTTCTATTATCCTGCTCTGCAGTAAGTATTTTTGGTAAATCGCTATCGGCAATATAATCAACAGATTTAATTTTTGCTTCTAAGAAATTTTTAGATAAGTCGGATGTTGTATATGATTTGTATTGCAAGTATTCAAGATTTGCATTTTGTTTCAATGTTTGTACATGAAAAGGAAATGATGCAAATTTCTTTTCTGCCTTTATTAATTTTTTAAGATTAAGCTTACCCCTATAAACAGTTGAAGATTTCAATAATTCTTTTGGTTTAAATACTACGGTGTATTTACCTTCTAAAACCAAATACCCATCAACACTTGGTGTTATTTCAAATAAGTCTGATGGTAATTTTTCACCAACAACATATGGGTATTCTACTGGCTTATTCAAAATAAACTTAATATCAGAGTTTTTTCTTACTACTCCCGAAGTATATTCCGATATATAGTTAATATAGCCTTCGCTAATTTTAATAGGATTTTCTTTCTTCTGAATTTTACTTTCATTGTTGCAAGAAGTAAAAAACAGCATTATTATTGCAAGTACAGTAATAATAGTTGGGCTAATTTGTTTCATAAATTTGGTTATTATATTTACATCAATATTAGTCTATTTATTTACAATTTTAAAGTATTTAGATAGTTGATTACCTTCACTATCAATACATTCAATTTTATGTTTCCCCATTGAGGCAATAAATGAAAAAGTGTGGTATTTAGAAGTCGTTATCTTATATATTTCATCAAGGTGCCAATGGATTACAGCATTACTTTTCTGATGAGCAAGTTCAAAAATAACCTTCGATTTTTTGCCATGTTTATTTATGGGAATAAAAATATTATTATCCTCGTTAGGATATATCCATTGCATAACTTTTTCATCTGAGGCAGAACATCCTTCCCTCCATGGGGGTAACTCTCTGTAATTAATATTTTTCTTTTTGTAATACCATGCCTGAACAGATGGTAAAATAAAATAGTTTGCTTTTTTCATTTCCGATACAGGGTAGCAATTACTATTTACTCTATATTGCTCCTCTTTATCGAGGTATATAGGTTTATGATACTTACAAATGTTAGTCTTTGCAGATTCAGGTGAAACAAGTATTGTATCTACATCAGTACAATATTCTCCTGCTTTCATTCCACTTACTCTACACGTATTCATTTCAATAAGCTCATCATGTGGAGTAGGAAACCAATCTTTATTTGGGAATAATGAAAATATATCGAACATTATTGGAGCTGCAACTCCAACTCCTAATATTCCTGGTCGTCCTTCGCCATCGGCATTACCTACCCAAACCCCAACAAGCTTACCTGTTGTCCATCCTATAGACCAAGCATCTTTAAAGCCGTGGCTTGTTCCTGTTTTCCATGCAATTTTACTAGAAGATCTAAAGCTTGTCCACCCTGATTCACCTTCTGGTCTAGAAACTTCTTTTAATTGCTCATACAATTCGTAAATAGCAGCTCTAGAATATATTTTTTTGGAAGTAAGAACTTTAGATTTCTCATTTAAAACTATTTTCGGATTTACCATAGGTAAATATTGTTCATTGCCATACTCATATTTGTTCTGATTTTGAGCCAACCATGAATATGCACGACTTATATTCCAAAGAGAACACTCGGCTCCACCCAATATCAAAGATAATCCATAGTTATCTACTCCCCTATTAATATGTTTTAATTGTAAATTTCTAAGGTCTTGATAAAATGGTTCTAAACCATATTCTCTGAGCAATCGTACCGAAGGTATATTAAGAGACCTAGCAAGACAAGCTCTTGCAGGTACAGCCCCGTAAAACTTCTTATCGTAGTTTAATGGGTTAAAACCATTGTAGTTTGTTGGTACATCTACAAGTAGTGTATTTGGTAAAATTATTCCTTTATTGTAAGCAGATGCATAAAGAAAAGGTTTAAGAATACTTCCTGTACTTCTTGGTGCTTGAATAATATCTACATAATTTGAATGTGCAGATTTATTGTCATAAGAATTACCAACATAACTAACAACTTCATTAGTTTTAAGATCTATTACCAAAATAGCTAGATTAAAGATTTTGTTTTGCGATAATTCGGTAATATGCCTTTTACTTATGTCGATCACTTTTTTTTGTAACCCGTAGTTTATTGTAGTGTTATTTATTGGACTTTTTGTATTCTTCTTTAAAAGTTGCAATATATGAGGGGCAAAATTTGGTAATCGATAAGGTTTATTGGGTATAGATTCTAATAAAGAAAGCTCATAAGTACTCTTATCAATAATACCATTGCTATATAATTTTTTTAATAAAAAGTTCCTTTTTGCTACAAGTTTATCTCTATTTCTATTAAGGTGAATTAGTCCAGGTGAATTTGGTAAAACTGCTAGTGTTGCCGATTCTGCCCAACTTAGATTATCTGAACTACGATTAAAATATCTCCACGAAGCACTCTCTACACCTACCACATTACCCCCAAATGGTGCATTGTTTAAGTATAAATTAAGTATCTCCTTTTTAGAAAATCTCAACTCCAAACCTATAACAAGAAAAAGTTCTTTAATCTTCTGTAAATAAGTACGTCGTGGATTTTCTAACCATATTCTAACTGTTTGCATTGATATGGTACTACCACCACGTTTAATAAAACCACTTTTAAAATTGGAGTAAACAGCTTTTGATATACTAATTGGATTAAAGCCTGGGTGTAAATAAAAATACTCATCCTCAAAAGTGAGAATGCTTTTTTCTACTTTATATGAAATACTGTCACTTGCAGGGAAACGCCATTGACCATCATCTGCAATTTTTGCCGATAACAGTTTTCCTTCTCTTGAGAATACTATATTAGATTTTGATTTAGAAAACGGAATAGTAGGTATAGTAAAATAAAGTATTGTTCCAAAAACGATGGTAGAAACAACAATTACATTTAGTAACCTAGATTTTGTTAATTTAGATAAAATATACATTTGATTTACTTAAACAACTGTATCTATATCATTAACAGTGGTAATCACCTCTGTTCTTTTTGATATAGAACCGTAATTTTCAATATTATTACAACTAGATTTCAGATTAGTAATTAAAAACTAACTATAAATATATGTGTTGAGTTATTATTAAGGTACTACCACTAATGTTGTGGAAATTTGAATAAATTACATTCTTAATAAAATAAAATATTAAGGGTTTAAAGGATTACTGTACCTATTGTCTTTACTATGTAATCTTATAATCTAATTTTCACTCTAATACTTTTTTGTTTTCCACACAAATAAGGGTAGAACCTAATTTATTATCATCATTAAAATCGACTCATTCCCCTAAAAATATCAGATTCTTCTAATGTAACTAACGAGCCCGAAAATGTAATTCTTCTTCCTCTCATTGAATCTACCGATGCTGTGGCATATCCGCTCGCATTTACCGAAAGTCGTATTGTTGACCAACCTCGGTTTCCTACCATTTCAAATTTTATAGACGGTAATTTGTTACCTTCTTTCTTTATGATTTCGTAATTTCTAACTCTACCAGATAGGGTTATTCCTCCAACACCATTCCAACCTGTAATATTATTGAATGCTAGTTGAACTACTCCTTTACCTTTTTCTAATTTTATAAAATTAATTATTGGGTTCATCTGGAAACTTTCTCTTTTCTCGGAATAAACAGTGTTTGCCTCTAATACAAAAGATTTTTTCTCGAACAAGTCTGTATAAAAATCTTTAGTAGCTTTAAGTTTTGCTTGTTCTTCGGGGCTAACCGTTTTGTTAGTACCACACGATATTGTAAATAATAACATGAATAAAATAACAGTATTTTTCATTGGTATGTTTTTAGTTATATTTTCTTTTTATTTACGTTGTATATGCTTTACGTGAAATATATTGTGCTTTTATAACAAAGTTCGAAAAGGAATAAAAACGCTAAGAACGCTAAGAAATATAGTCGAAATATCTATAGCAATAACGTGATATTAGATTTTTTATAATAGACACATTCAACTAGCCTCTCGTCTATTTAGACTTGCTCAGCGCAGGCTTTTATAATTACTAACTATCACCTAGATAGTAGTTATCGTGGTGATAGAACCTTTTTATTCAAAAAACTTACATCTTTATATTTACGGGTAATCAAATATTTTATGCAAAAATAACCATAGAGTCTATTTTTTTATAACCCTCTTACTCTCAGAGAAAGAAGAATTATAAACTTTAAATACATAAACTCCATTATCTAAATTACTAATATTAATTGTTTCGGTATCATTTATTAGTTGTGTTGTTTTTAGTATTTGCCCAGAAGTGTTATATCTTTCTAATTTTAATTTCTCTGTTTGTTTAAAATTATCTATAACTATTTTTAACTCATCTCTTGTAATGTTAGGATGTATGTTAACTCTACTATTTTCCAAATCCCATTCGATTCGTTATTAGAGAGAATTAAACTTTCCGTTATTGTTAAACATGCTGTGTAGAGTTTATCATCTTCACCTGTAAATTTAAAACCACGCTCAAATGAAAGATATATATGAAGTTCCTTTCCTCCTGATATACTTTCAAAATTTATTTTTTATACAAACCATGGTTGAATAAGACCTAAGGCTAAACTGAAAATTTCGTTACTATTATCCATCAAGTGAATTTAAGGATTTTTATATTACCCACTACAAACGACATAGACCCAAAATAATAATATATTATCTCAAAAAAAATACCGCAACTTCAGAAGAAGAGCGGTAATTATTTTAAGTATAAAAATTTATTTTTTATCCATTCAATGCTTCGGCACCACCAACAATCTCTAATATTTCGTTGGTAATAGAAGCTTGACGAGCTTTGTTGTAAGTCAACTTAAGTTCCGATATTAAATCTGTTGCATTATCAGTAGCTTTATGCATACTTGTCATACGTGCTCCGTGCTCTGCGGCATTAGAGTCTAAAACAGATTTATGCAATTGTACTCTTAAAGAAGTAGGCATTAAATCAGTAATAATACCTTCAACATCTGGCTCAAATATGTAATCAGTATTACTAGTTGAATCAGATTCAGTAGCAACAATAGGCAATAATTGCTCATCCATCAGAATTTGAGTGGCAGCATTTTTAAACTTATTGTAAACAACATCTATTCTGTCATACTCTCCTGTTGCAAAGTTATCCATAGCCCAATTAGCTATTTCAGAAGTATTATTAAAAGTAAGATCTTCAAATAAATCACTGTGGTTTGCTACAACGTTGTAGGTTTTAACAGCAATCTCATTAATTCTTTTACCAATAGTTAATATTTCAACATCTACATCAGAATATCTTTCGCTTATAATGGCATTCACTTTTTTACCAACATTAGCGTTAAAAGCACCACACAATCCACGGTTAGATGAAATTGCAACAATAAGTACTTTTTTTACTTCGCGCTGATCGGAATAAACAGATTGAGCATCACCATCTAAAGAAGCTGATACGTTTTGTAGTATTTCCTGTAATTTATCGGCATACGGACGTAAAGCGAACGCAGCTTCTTGAGCCCTCTTAAGCTTAGAGGCCGAAACCATTTTCATGGCACTCGTAATCTGTCTCGTTGAAGATACAGATGTAATACGATTTCTAATTTCTTTTAAATTAGCCATTTAATATATGATTTATAATGAAGGTTCTTAGATGTATATTACATCAAAGACCCTTCAATACTCAATTAGTTTTTATATTTTGAAGATAATTCTTTAACTGTAGCACGAAGTACTTCTTCTACTTCGGCAGTTAATTTACCTTGTGCAAGCGTATCTAAAGTATCAGCGTGCTTATTGTTTAAATATTCTAAATATTCAACTTCAAATTCCTTCATTTTATCAACAGGAACATCCATTAACAAACCTTTAGACCCAGCATAAATAATTGCTACTTGATCTTGTACTTTAAAAGGTGAAGCTTGTGCTTGTTTAAGGATTTCAACATTACGTCTTCCTTTGTTAATTACAGCTAAAGTAGCCGCATCTAAATCAGAACCAAACTTAGCAAATGCTTCTAGCTCTCTGTACTGAGCTTGATCGGTACGCAATGTACCTGCAACTTTCTTCATTGCTTTAATCTGTGCATTACCCCCAACACGCGATACAGAAATACCAACGTTAATGGCAGGACGAATACCAGAGTTAAACAAATCAGACTCTAAGAAAATCTGCCCATCGGTAATAGAAATTACGTTTGTAGGAATATATGCTGATACGTCACCCGCTTGAGTTTCTATAATTGGTAGAGCAGTTAAAGAACCACCTCCTTTTACCTTACCTTTTAATGAATCAGGTAAATCGTTCATTTGAGCAGCAATATCATCGCTATCGTTAATTTTTGCAGCACGTTCTAGTAAACGAGAGTGAAGATAAAATACATCTCCAGGATATGCCTCACGCCCTGGTGGACGACGAAGTAGTAAAGAAACCTCGCGGTATGCCACTGCTTGCTTAGATAAATCGTCAAATACAATTAATGCAGGACGACCAGTATCACGGAAATACTCTCCGATAGCTGCTCCAGCAAATGGTGCGTAGTACTGCATTGCTGCAGGCTCCGATGCGTTTGATGCAACAATTACGGTATAAGCTAATGCTCCTTTTTCCTCTAATTCGCGTACAATATTTGCGACTGTAGATCCTTTTTGTCCTATAGCTACATAAATACAATATACAGGCTCTCCTTTATCATAAAACTCTTTCTGGTTCATGATAGTGTCAAGTGCAACTGTTGATTTTCCAGTCTGACGGTCACCAATAATAAGTTCACGCTGTCCACGACCAATAGGAATCATAGCATCAATTGCTTTTACTCCAGTTTGTAATGGCTCTGTAACTGGCTGACGATAAATTACTCCTGGAGCTCTACGCTCTAGAGGCATTTCGAACAACTCCCCACCGATAGGGCCTTTACCATCTATAGGGTTACCAAGAGTGTCAACAACACGTCCCAACATTTCTTCACCAACTTTTAGTGATGAGATACGTTTTGTACGTTTAACAGTATCACCTTCTGAAATTTCAGATGATGGACCGAATAATACGATACCAACATTATCTTCTTCGAGGTTAAGCACCATTCCTTCCATACCGCTTTTGAACTCTACAAGTTCGCCATACTCGGCATTAAGAAGTCCATAAGCACGTGCAATACCATCTCCTACTTCTAGGATGGTACCCGTTTCGTTTAATTCACCTTCTACTTTGTGTTTAGAAAGTTGTTCTTTCAATATCGCTGAAACCTCAGCAGGTTTTACTTCTGCCATAACTGTATTTATTATGTACTAAAATTTTGGTCTATTAAAACTTAGGATCGTACAAGTTTTCTTTAAACTCTCTCTGCAATTTCTGCACGTTGTTTAAAATACTTGCATCGTACTGGTAATCGCCAATCTTAAGAATGTAACCACCAATAATATCTTCATTTATCTCCTCTACAATTTCTATTCCTTTACCAGTAAGCGCCGATACGTGTTTTTGTATGCGAGATAATAATTTCTTATTCAATTTTACTGCCGAAATAACCTTAGCTACTTCTACTCCTTTCACCTCATCGTAAAGATGGATAAAACGTTTTACTATTTGCAGATAAACATCTTCTCTCCCGTTGTTGGCAACAAGAATAAGAAAGTCTAAAGAAAGAGTTTCGATTTTTTTACCGAAAAGCTTTTTAGCAATTTCTATCTTATTTGCTGTTTTTACAACTGGACTAGAAACATACTCAGCAAAATCAGGGTTTTCTTTAAGTGTGTCACGAACGAGTATCATGTCGTTGTAAACCTTATCTAAGATTTTCTGATCCTGAGCAACATCAAGTAATGACTTGGCGTATCTGTATGCTACTTTACTTCCGTTCATAACTTGCTGTTATTGCTTAGTGCTGAAATTACCTTCTGCCTCTTCTACTAGTTTTTCAACTAAAGACATTTGAGCTTTCTTGTCAGATAACTCGTTACGTAAAACTTTTTCAGCAATATCTATTGATAAATCAGCAATCTGATTTTTCAATTCTGTCATTGCCTTCAATGTTTCGTTTTCGATAGATGTTTTAGCTAAAGTAATTAATTTCTCTGCTTCAACTGAAGCTTCAGATTTAGCATCAGAAATCATCTTATCTTTCATGCTACGAGCATCTTTAAGAAGGTTGTCTCTTTCGATTCTAGCTTCTTTAAGAATTTTCTCGTTATCAGCAACAATAGATGCCATTTCCTTTTTTGCTTCTTCTGCCGATTCTAGAGAGTTTTTAATTCCCTCTTCACGTTCGTTTACAGCATCAAGAATTGGTTTCCAAGCATATTTCTTTAACAAAAGAACTAATCCGATAAAGATTAATGTTTGAAAAACAAACAACCCTAATGAAAAATCTGCAAATAACTTTTCCATAAAAATATTTTTAAGCCTTCTATTTAATTTTAATTAACAACTAAGCTGCAACCAACCGTTGCAACAAAGTTGTTGATGTTTTTTGGATTAAGATGCAAATAATGCAGCAAATCCGATTCCTTCGATAAGTGCAGCAGCAATAAGCATAGCTGTTTGAATCTTACCAGAAGCTTCAGGCTGACGTGCAATAGCGTCCATAGCTGAACCACCAATTCTACCGATACCTAATCCAGCACCAATAACGATTAAACCTGCTCCTACAATGTTTGGAATTGTCATAATATATTTATTTTAAAATTAAACATTCAATTTAGTGATCACTATGAGATTCTTCTACAGCCGAACCGAAGTACAAGGCAGAAAGCATAGTGAATATATAAGCTTGCAATAATGCAACTAATAATTCAAGTATTGATAACCCGAAAGCTAGACCGAAAGTAAGTGTTCCTCCCATCCAGTTACCGAAAACAAAAATTAACCCTATAATACTCATAAGTACTACGTGGCCAGCAACCATGTTTGCATACAAACGTATCATCAATGCAAATGGCTTTATAAACATACCAAGCACTTCGATAGGTGCTAAAACTATTCGCATTAATTTTGGTACTCCTGGCATCCAGAAAATGTGAGACCAGTAATTTTTGTTTGCTGTAAAAGTAGTTATGAAGAAGGTAACTAAAGCCAAAGCCAATGTTACCGTAATATTTCCTGTTACATTTACTCCAAGTGGAGTAAGACCGAATAGGTTTACAAACCACACGAAGAAAAATATTGTCAGTAAATGACTCATATATCTTTTGTAGTGTTTCTCTCCTATATTTGGTATTGCAATTTCGTCTCTAATATATAATATTAATGGCTCAAAGAAACGACCTGCTCCTGTTGGAATACCATTGTTGGTTTTATACGATTTTGCTAAGTTTGTAAACAACCAAAACATTAATGCTGATACAATTAGTATCATTGCAACATTTTTAGTTACCGAAAAATCTAAAGGTTTGTAGTTTGTCGGGTGATGATGCTCATCGAAATCTAAAGATCCCGCTTCATCAGTTTTGTATATTTTGTTGTGATAAACTTTGTAGAAAACACCTCCTGTTTCTGCAATATCTTCGCCGTGATGAAACTTAGAAGACATAAACATTTTTATACCATCTTCTTTATCAAATAATATTATTGGCAAAGGCATACCTATGTGTACAGCTTCCCCTTCGTCGTTTGTGTACGAAAACAAAGAAAAATCATAAGAATCTTTAAGGTGGTGATCTATAAATTCTTTTTGTTCTGCTTTTACATCTTTTTCTACAGGTGTACCATGTACATCTTCTGCGTTATTACTATGATCCTGACCTATCGCAAAAATAGATAGTACAAGTAATAAAAATGTTATTTTAATAGATAATTTTTTATTTGTCATCTTCTTCAGATATCGGTGTTTTAACGTGGCAAATATATTTTTTTTATTTAAGTATCAAAACGAAAAATATGATTTTTTTCATATTTTTAAATGACTCTCAATTCTCTTTATTTTCTACTGAATTCAGGATTTTTATAAGATCCATTGTTTCAATCAACAAACTAATTAGATAAGGTATAAAGAATATACTAAATTCAATTTTAGTTATCACTCCATCTTCTTTAAACTCAGGAGAGAATATCAAAAAGAAAGCTCCAAATTTAACAAAACTTCCTAGCATATAAAGAAACCCTAGCTGATCGTTGTATTTCTTCTTTAGAAATAATAAAGTTGAAAAAATGAATATTGCCAATAAACCATTTATTAAATACGAAAGTTGTAAAATGTAACTTTCTACTGAAATTTCAAAAATTGAATAGATATAAAGTTGCAACCAATAGCTAGGAAATAGAAAAATAAAAACTCTACCCCAAAAATGTAGCAATGTGCTTTGCAACTCTTTATTCATTTTTATTCATTTTGTTTAATTGTGCAATTAGACTAACTAGCGACAACAAAAAACCTACTATCACCAAAATTAGTGTGTAGGTTTTTGATTCGGTTTGAAAATAGGAATCAAGCTCGCCCCCCAAATATGAGAATAAGTAAATAATTGCCCCCATTTGTATGCCTAGGCCAGATAGCTTAAAAAAACTATTTAACTGTTTTTTCTTTTTTTGTTGCTGTTTCACTCTTTATCTCTTTTACACTTCCTTTCATTGCGCACGTTGCATCAAAAGTAGCTCCTGGCTCAATTGCAAGTTTACCAACAGTAACATCTCCAGTAATTTTTGCAGACTGTTTTAACGAAAGCAAATCATTAACTTGGATAGTGCCTGACAAAGTTCCTTCTACTTCGGCATTGGTACAAATCATAGTTCCAATAATTTTTCCTGATTGTCCTACAACTATTCTTCCTTTTATTTCTATAGTTCCTTCAACAGTACCATCAACTCTAAAATCACCATCAGATTTTATATCGCCAGTAATTAAAGTTCCAGCAGCTAATACATTTCTTTGGCTACCTCCTACTACTTGTGTTTGTTCTTTTTTCACTTCTTTATTTTTTGAAAACATAATGTTATTTATTAACTATTCTCATTTCTTCCGAAAGATATGAGTCTATATTTTTTTTCCGTTGCAAAATATTAAAATTATATTGAGATATGATAATTGTTTTTACATTTTTATCGGTAATACTGCTTTTAACTAACTTATCTGATATAAACTCTTCCTTGAAATCTTCTGCTTGTTTCCAATTCTTAAAATTAAAAATTACAAACACATCTTTACTGTGCGAAAAGCTACTTGTGCTTATCATTAACTTTTTTTGCCACACCTTATAATCAATGCTACTTCTCAGTTTAGAGAAATCTGTATCTTCATCTGCATAAAGAACTATACGAGGCTTATCAGTATTATTAAAATCAAATTTTCTTTTATTATCTCTAGCTAAATCACTCAAATAAGTTTTCGCCGATTCTGAAACATCATCGTTAGGATAATTATACATTACATACTCCAGAGCCACTTCATACTCCTGAGGAGTACCTAACTTCCCTATTGCAAGAGCTCTTATCAATTCTACCTTAGGTATTATTTCGTCTGATGGATAAATCTTAATTATCTTATCTGATATAATTATAGCCTCTCTGAAATCTCTTTCACTGAATTTATTAACTAGACTTTCATATTGTAAATCTACGCCTTGTTTTCCATCTTTATTTACTTCCTCAGGATTATTAATAATACTAGCATACCTACTATCAGGATAATCATTTAAAATAATGGCTTTATATTCTTTCTCTTTTCTTTGATAACCTAGCTTTTTGTAATTCTTGTAAAGGTAGTAATATGTAGGTAATTTTATATCTTCCTCTGGGTTATAAGTTAGAAGTATTTCTAGTGTTTTTCCTGAAAGCTCATATTTCCCAAACTGCTCGTTGTAAATAAGTCCGAGTGCATAGTATGCAAAATTTCTATCAGTTCTCATCACAGCAATTGTATCTGTGTTTGTTGGAAGTTGTGTTGTATAATATTCTACTGTGTACAATGGATTTAGTAGCTCTACTTCCTTTTCGGTTTCAATACCTAATTCTTCGTTATTAATTTCCTCTTCTCCTTCTACTTTAGCTGCTAATGTATTTACTGGCTTAGATAATATCCTCCATTGATCTTGCAAAGGTCTATCTCCCCATCTTTTCTCGAATTCTAAGCGTCCATTCTGAATAGTAATAGGATTATATAAATAAAAACCACCTGCTTTACCTCCTACTAGGGCATTACCTTCTTCACTATTTTCTTCTGCTAATTTTGCTGCTTCTTCTGCTTCTGCAAGCTTTCTAGCATCATCTATCTTAAGCCATTCAATATAGTTTTCAAAGAACACTATTCTACTGTCTTTGTCCATATCTACAAGCTTAAGAATACTGTCGTTCCTTTCTACTACGTTAATAAATTTAATAACATTATTTAATTGCTTCCTCTTTCTAGCTACATTTCTGTAGTTTTTGTAAGACTTAGACATTGTAGTTAAAGTACTGTCGTAATAAGCTGCTGCATATTTATACTCTGCCTGATCGAAATAAACATTTCCTAGTAACTCAAAAGATCTTCCTTTTTCATATTTTTTAGATTTTGCTTCAGCAATAGAAATTATAAGGTTCTCTTCTGCTTTTTCGTAGTACTGATCTTTGTAGTACACATTCCCTAACTCGTAATAAATTTTTTCTTTATCATTGAGATTCTTTTTTTCTTCAAGCATTTCTTCTAGATAAGAAATGTATTTTTTTAGTTCGTAAATCTCTGGATCAAAATTCTCTGCTTTATCAAGTTTTGCGTGTAAAACATATTTATAAGGAGTTCCTATATCTATTACTTTTTCAAATACTTCTGTAGATTTCTTATTCCTACCATCTAATCTGTACATTTGAGCAAGTATGTATGCATATCTGGTTTTAACTCGCATATCATCCTCTAACTCTATAGCCTTAACCATATTTTTAATTGCACTATTATATTTTTTCTGTTGCAACATTGCATCAGAATAATAAGCATAAAGCTGTGGTTTCAACTCTTTTGGCAAATTAGAATTGGCTAGCATCGCATTAATTTCGTTAGCTGCCATCGAATAATTTTGTAATTCTATCTGTGTTTTAGCCGACCAAAGAAGTGCTTGGTAATAAAATTTTCCTGATCTGAAATTTAATTTTATATAATTAAATGCTTCTAAGGCTGGTAAAAATTTAGACTGATAATATCTAGATTTACCTAACAACAAATAAGCTTCATCAATATTTGAATTATACTCAACACCTCCAATATTCATAGAATGTTTTTGAATAGCTTTGGCTGATTTATCATCGACTTTTTTTAGATGACTACGAGCTTTCATAGCACTCATCCCCGTTTCGAATGGTGATACGGGTAATGTTTCAGTAAAATCGTCATTGTAATTATCTACGATTAACTCTTCGGCTTTCTCTAGACTATTTCTACCATTAAAAAGCACATTGTATTTTGCAGATGTTTTATGAAAAGTTTTATTTACAAACTTGTTTTTACTGTTAGAACAGGAGAAAAATAGCCATAACATTAAAAAGATCGAGGAGACCTTTATTAAAAGACTAAGGGCATTTCTATGATTATATATTGTTAATTCTTTTCGATTCATCAACCGGTACTTATATTTTCCAAATAATTCGATAAAAATAGACTAATTACAACAACTATAACGAATAAAATCAAAGCATATTTTCGGTTGTTAACAAATATTTATTGTGAAGTTGATATTTAGCCACATAAAACAAATTTCAATGTTCTGTAATGTTGTGTGAAAGTGCCTTTAATCAGATTATATATTTTGATACAGTTATGAATAATTCTAAAGAAAAAGTTGAAACAAAGGCAATCTTATAACAAATTAACTTGAGTTTTTAAAAGTATATTTAATCAAAAAAAAATATACTACCTTAAATCCGCAAGTTAATTCATGAAAAAAATAAGCCAAAGCACAGTGTAAAAGACTTTACAAAGTGTTTGGCTATAGAAAAATCATCACCTAT
>JADGDT010000118.1 GCA_016744755.1 Ichthyobacteriaceae bacterium
TTGGTGGATACAGAGAAGGAATACCCGATCCTATTTCTAAACCAATAGATGAAAATAATTTCTTTAAACATCAAGATTATTTGTTTGCCATAGATTTAATAAATCATGGTTACTACTGGGAATCGCATGTATATTTCGAAGCAATTTGGCATGCTCACCACCACAAAGGTCCAATAGCTAGCTACTGTAAAGCAATGGTTAAAATTGCTGCGGGTGCAATAAAAAATAAGCAAGGTAGAGGCGATTCATCAAAGAGACTTTTTAAAGGAGCAAATGAAATTTTCATCAATCTACCTATTGATTTCTTTTTAGGTATTTCTATTCAAAAGCTTGTAATAATCTCTAAAAGTTGGATTACTAAAGGACAAAAAGAGATTAAACTTGAGAATAAATTTTAAAAAAAATCCGTAGAGTAATATCTACAACTCTACGGACTTTAAGTACTATTTAACTATTTTTCAAAAAACTACTTCTTCTTCAATTCAACAGTAAAATGTCTCATTATTGGTGACTCCCATTCTATTTCTAATCCACTTGTAATCTCTTCTCGTCTGTCGTATACATTTTTTAGAGATGCAGCAATGTAATCCATGTGGTTTTGAGTGTAAGTTCTTCTTGGTATCGCCAACCTTAACAATTCAAGATTTGGATATCTATTCTCTCTAGTCTCAGGATCTCTATCAGCTAAAAGTGTACCTATCTCAACTCCTCTTACTCCACCTTCTATATAAAGCTCTACCCCCAGAGTTTGAGCAGAATATTCACTTTGTGGCACATTTGGCAAGAAACGTTTAGCATCAACAAAAATAGCATGTCCTCCAAAAGGTTCTTGTACTGGAACTCCATACTCTAGTAATTTATTTCCCAAATATGCAACTTGACTAATTCTACTTTTTAAATATTCAAATTCTGTAGCCTCCTGTAAACCTTGTGCCAATGCTGCCATATCTCTACCACTCATCCCTCCATAGGTAATAAATCCTTCAAACATAATATTAAAAGTAGATGCCTTACGGAAAAGATCTTCACTCTTCAATCCAATAAAACCTCCAATATTTACAAGTCCATCTTTTTTAGAACTCATAGTTGCTGTTTCACAATACAGAAACATTTCTTTTACAATTTCTCTAATGCTGAAATCTTTATATTCTTCTTCTCTAGTTTTTATGAAATATGCATTCTCAGCAAAACGTGCAATATCAAAAAACACAGGAATATCATACTTTTTACACAAGTTTGATACATCTTTTATATTTTTCAGAGATACAGGCTGTCCACCAGCAGTATTGTTAGTTATAGTAATTAATGTAAAAGGAATATTGACTTTAGAATTAGATTTAAATACATTCTCTAATTTTACTAAATCTACATTTCCCTTAAAAGGATGTTGAACAGTTGTGTCAAAAGCTTCGTCAATTGTGCAGTCTATGGCTTTTGCTTTACGAAATTCAATATGCCCTTTAGTTGTATCAAAATGAGAATTTCCAGGAACAACATCTCCTTCTTTTACTACTGCCGAAAAAAGCACATTCTCTGCTGCTCTACCTTGGTGAGTAGGTAAAAAATATTCAAAGCCTAACAATTCCTTTACAGTGTCCTTTAAATAGGTGAATGATCTTGATCCTGCATAACTTTCATCTCCCGTCATAACTTCGGCCCATTGCTTATCGCTCATTGCTCCTGTTCCCGAATCGGTAAGTAAATCAATAAATACTTTATCACTATCTAGTTTAAATAAGTTATACTGAGCGTCTTTTATCCATTTGATCCTATCTTCCTTTAAAGTACGTTTTATTGTTTCAACCATTTTTATTTTGAATGGCTCTGCATATGGTAATTTCATTTTATTGTAATTTATGTCAGTTAACGTTTGCAAATAAATAACAAACGTAAGTTGACAGTTATTAATTTGGTGATAAGAATTGTAGTCAATGCTTACATATACTTTCTTATACCTTATTAAACCTTGAAAATTTATTAGAATATTAAACAGGTAAGACCTACCTGATTTATAGGAAATGAAATTAATAATGGTAATTGTCGCGTTGCTTGATATTTACATACCTAAATACAACTATAAAATTTAGAATACTTAAACGCATGATTTCTATTGTTACAAATTGTAAGTTTTTACACTCAAATATATGTAATTTAATGTAAATCGTTATCAGAATGAAGAAGATTTATATTGTTAATAACGCCAATTTTCAGTTCATAACTAATTTTAAATTCTTACAATATATTTTTGTCTACTCAATCAGTTTATTGTTATTTAGTTATACTTAAAATAACCCTATCAAAATCTCCTCTAAACCCCTTCTTAAAAAAATAAAAATTAAGATTTTTTAATTTTTTTTATTTTAAAATACCCCCAAAGACACCTATCAAAAACACAAATCATTGATTTTACTACACTTAAGAAACATTGCAAGAAAACTTTCAAAAAAAACATAAAAGTTTGTCAACAAAAAATGTTGATAACATTAACTAAACATATATTTTTTTTCTTAACAATTCTTCTATATTTGGAACTCAAAAGCGATAAAACTTAATTAACACATTACCATAATGATAAAACAAATACCTACCGAAAAAAGAGAAAAGACTTACACTCACCAAGCGGTTTTTGAAGCTAGTTTAAAATATTTCGAAGGAGATGAGCTTGCTACTAGTACTTGGATTAATAAATATGCAATAAAAGATACTGCCGGAAATTATTTTGAGCTTTCGCCAGAGAATATGCATAAACGTATGGCTGACAAGTTTGGAGGTATTGAAGAAATGTATGGTAATGATTTAACTGACGAACAAAAATCTAGACTATCTGATTACGGTAAGGAAAGAAAACTTCTTACTAGTAAAAGAATTTTTGAATTGTTCGACAAGTTCAAATATATTATTCCACAAGGTAGTGTAATGTCTTCTTTGGGTAACGACAAGTATATCGCTTCACTTTCTAACTGTGTAGTTATTCCTCCAGTTCACGATTCTTACGGTGGAATTATGCATACCGATCAACAACTGGCTCAATTATTTAAGCGTCGTTGTGGTGTTGGTGTAGATATTTCTAACCTTAGACCAAAAGATGCTTTAGTGTCTAATGCAGCGGGTACAACTACAGGTGCAGTTTCTTTCATGGAAAGATTCTCTAACACAACACGCGAAGTAGCACAAAATGGACGTAGAGGTGCGTTGATGCTTACTATCGATATTGCTCATCCTGATGTGATGGATTTTATCACCATAAAACAAGATTTAACAAAAGTAACAGGTGCTAACATCTCTCTTCGTCTTTCTGATGAATTTATGAAAGCAGTAAAGAATGGTACAGAATACACTCATCGCTGGCCAATAGACAGTAAAGATCCTAAATACACTAAAACTGTAAAAGCTAAAGATGTTTGGGATGTGATAATAAAATCTGCTCACAATACTGCTGAACCAGGATTGCTTTTCTGGGACAGACAGCACTATTATTCTACTTCATCGGTTTACCCTGGATATGAGAATAGTTCTACCAATCCTTGTTCAGAAATAGGGATGCAAGGTGGAGATAGCTGTAGATTAATTGCTCTTAACCTTTACAGTTATGTTGATAATCCTTTTACTGATAAAGCAAAATTTGATTTCGACAAATTCTATAAGGCTACTTATGAAGCTCAGAGGTTAAATGATGATTTAGTAGATCTTGAATTGACAGCTGTAGAAAGAATTCTAAATAAGATTGATGTTGATGGAGAACCAGATTACATTAAATCAAATGAGATTCAAACATGGAAACTTCTTTACGAAACTGGTAAAAAAGGTAGAAGAACAGGATTAGGTTTCACAGCACTTGCTGATGCTATTGCTGCTTTAGGTCTAAAATTTGACTCTGATGAATCTATTGCAATGATAGATGAAATTATGCGTTCTAAAATGACTGCCGAATTTGATTCTTCAATAGATATGTCTGTTACAAGAGGTAGTTTCGAAGGATTTGATCCTAACATCGAAAACACTTCAGAATTTGTACAAATGATAGAGAAGGAATTCCCTGAATTGTACAAAAGAATGATGGCAAACGGACGTAGAAACATTTCTGTTTCCACTGTTGCTCCAACAGGTACTTTAAGCATGCTTGCTCACACTTCATCTGGAGTAGAGCCTGTATTCTTATTATCTTACAAACGTAGAAGAAAAGTAAACCAGAACGACCCAAAGGCTAAAGTTTCTTATGTTGATGATATGGGTGATGCTTTCGAAGAATTTGATGTTTACCACCATAAGCTTAAAAACTGGATGGAGATAACAGGTAAAACTGACATTAAAGAAAGTCCATATGCAGGTGCTACAGCCCCAGAAATAGATTGGAAAAAACGTATTGAACTACAAGCTGTTGTTCAGAAATATATAACTCACTCTATTAGCTCTACTATCAACTTACCAAACGATGTAACACTAGATAAAGTAAGTGATATTTACTTAGAGTCTTGGGAGCAAGGATTAAAAGGAATTACTGTTTACCGTGATGGATCTCGTTCTGGAATATTAGTTTCTACAGACGATAAGAAAGAAGATAAAGTATCTCCTAAAGCAACTTTCCCTGCTAAGCGCCCTAAAGAATTGGAAGCTGACGTAGTACGTTTCCAAAACGATTACGAAAAGTGGATAGCAGTAGTTGGAACCATAGAAGGTAAGCCTTACGAAATATTTACAGGTAAAGCCGAAGATTCTTTCAACCTCCCAAGTTCTGTAGAAAGAGGTACTATTATTAAGAATTCAAATGGCGATCAGACTAAGAGTCGTTACGATTTCGAATTTTTAGATAAAGATGGTTACAAGACTACAATTCAAGGATTGTCTCGTTCTTTCAAAAAAGAATACTGGAATTATGCTAAATTGATTTCTGGAGTATTGCGTCATGAGATGCCTATAACTCAAGTTATTGATCTTATAAATAATCTTAACCTTAACGATGAATACATCAACACTTGGAAAAATGGTGTAGCTCGTTCTCTTAAAAAATATATTGCCGATGGAGAAGCAGTTGGAGACAAAAAATGTCCATCGTGTGGAGACCCTGAAGGTTTAGTTTTTGAAGAAGGATGTTTGAAATGTAAATCGTGTGGTTACTCTAAATGTAGCTAACAAAAAATTAAATTTATTAAAGGCAGAAATCGTAATTGGTTTCTGCCTTTTTTGTTTTTGGGAGCGTCCTTACATTTTATTATTAGAGGCAAGACTATATGTGAAAAACATATCAAAACACATTAACCATAGGGCTGATATTAAAATTTAAATCAAAAATTGCAATGCTGACATAGATGTAACTCTACCAGCAATAGATTATTTCACTTTCTGCAAAAGCATAATTTGAGACGATTCTAACAAAACATATCAAGATTTATCGAATTGGTCATAAACAGCTTTTATACTTTCTATTATTGGGGGACTATTTTGAACTTCATCTAAAACTGCTTTAGAGAAAAGAGAATTATATTGCGTTGCAGTAAGTTGTTCATATTTAGAAATAGAAGCATAATCTTTGAAATCTCTTTCTCTATGGTTGTTTCACCTGTCTGTCTTGATCCTATTACAACCATAATTCTACCAAATTTAGATTTACTATCCTGTTTAAAAAATTCTATTCAGTCTCTATTTCTTACCATTATTGGTAATTGTTTATGTTGTTCAAGGGGATAAAATTTAACTTACATTTCAAATACTGCAGGTGTTCTCTTGAAAGTCACCCCATCACTAATCTTCATAAACGGGCTTAGTGACGGGGTGAATATTAATATTAAACTATGAATTGCGTTAGGGATAGAGGCGACATCCTTTTTTCTACTTGGGGCGCGACTCTAAGTCGCACTCCGAGTAGAAAAAAGATATAGCCGAAAGCCCGTTAAAACGCCCAAATAATCCACACCAAATTACTACTATAAACACTTCTCAAATTCCACTAATTCCTTCTTTATATTTCTACTCAATAATTGTACATTTGCAAACTTTAGCTTTTAGCCTTTAGCAATTGGCTTTTAGCACGTTATTTAATTAGTAAGAAAACAAAGCCAAGGGCTAGTAGCCAAAGGCCAAAAGCAATATAAAAACATGGAGATCCCAGCTAAATACAACCCGAGTAAAACGGAAGACAAATGGTATAAATATTGGATGGATAACGGATATTTTCATTCGGAGCCAGACGAGAGAGAGGCTTACTCTATTGTAATTCCTCCACCAAATGTAACGGGAGTTTTGCACATGGGGCATATGCTTAATAATACTATTCAGGATGTATTAATTCGTCGTGCTCGTATGAAAGGTTTCAATGCTTGTTGGGTGCCAGGGACTGACCATGCTTCTATTGCTACCGAGGCAAAAGTTGTGGCACGATTGAAAGAACAAGGTATTTCTAAATTTGATATTGGTCGTGAAGGGTTTCTTAAGCACGCTTGGAATTGGACTGAAGAACACGGAGGAATTATACTTGAGCAACTTAAAAAATTAGGTGCTTCGTGCGATTGGGAAAGAACTAAATTTACTCTAGACGACGACATGTCGGAATCTGTGCAGAACGTATTTGTTGATCTTTATAAAAAAGGGTTGATTTATCGTGGTTATCGTATGGTTAATTGGGATCCCGAAGCTAAAACTACTGTATCAGACGAAGAAGTAATTCACGTTGAAAAGAATGGGAAATTATTCTATTTGAAATATCAAATTGAAGGAACAGAAGATTTTGTAACTATTGCTACTACTCGTCCTGAGACAATTTTGGGCGATTCGGCTGTTTGTTTCAATCCAAACGATGAGCGTTTTACTCACCTAAAAGGTAAACGTGTAATTGTTCCTATAGTAAACCGTAGTATTCCGTTGATTGAAGATGATTATGTTGATATGGAATTTGGTACAGGTTGTTTGAAAATTACTCCTGCTCACGATCCTAATGATAAAGTTATTGGCGAAAAACACAAACTCGAAGTAATTGATATTTTTAACGATGATGCTACTCTTAATTCTCATGGTTTGCACTACGAGGGCAAGGATAGATTTGTTTGTAGAAAAGAAATTGTAAAAGAATTAGAAGAAATCGGAAACTTGGTAAAGGTTGAAGATTATAAAAACAAAGTTGGTACATCGGAAAGAACAGGTGCTATAATTGAACCTAAAGTTTCGGTACAGTGGTTTCTGAAAATGGAGGAATTGGCAAAACCTGCCTTGGATGCTGTTATGAACGACGATGTGAAATTGGTTCCAGAAAAATTCAAAAACACTTACCGTCATTGGATGGAAAATGTTAGAGACTGGAATATTTCTCGTCAACTTTGGTGGGGACACCGTATTCCGGCTTTCTTTTATGCCGATGGTGTTGAGGATTTTGTAGTTGCTAAAACTGCCGAAGAAGCTCTACCCTTAGCAATAGAAAAAACGGGGAATTCTGCACTTACTGTTGCCGACCTTAAACAAGATGAGGATGCCTTGGATACTTGGTTCTCGTCGTGGTTGTGGCCAATATCTGTTTTCGATGGAATTAATAATCCTGAGAACGAAGAAATAAAATACTACTACCCTACTCGTGATTTGGTAACTGGTCCGGATATTTTGTTTTTCTGGGTGGCACGTATGATAGTTGCAGGATATGAGTGGAGAGATGAGAAACCTTTCGAGAATGTTTACCTAACTGGTATTGTTAGAGATAAACAAGGTAGAAAAATGAGTAAGTCTTTAGGTAACTCACCAGACCCAGTTGGGTTGATGGAAGAATGGGGTGCCGATTCGGTACGTTCCGGATTATTATTGACTGCTCCGGCAGGAAACGATCTTCCTTTTGATACTGACTTATTAATACAAGGACGTAATTTTTCTAATAAAATATGGAATGCTTTCCGACTTGTAAAAGGATGGGAGATATCGGATGAGATAGAGCAACCAGAATATGCTAAGCAAGCTATAAATTGGTTTGATGCTAAAACAACAAAAATACTTGCTGATATTGAAAAATCGTTTGAGCAATACAGACTTTCAGAAGCATTGATGACTACTTATAAATTTATTTACGATGATTTTTCTTCGTGGTATTTAGAGATGATTAAGCCTGCTTATCAGCAACCAATAGACAGAGCTACTTTTGATAAAACTATAGAAAACTTTGAGAGAGTAATAAAAATACTTCATCCTTTTATGCCTTTTATTACCGAAGAAATTTGGCAATTAATGGGAGAAAGAACAAAAGAAGAAGCTTTAATGATTTCGGAATGGCCTGTTGTTGAAGGTGCAAACCTCAATTTAATTGCTGATTTCGAACAGGCATCGGGAGTTATTTCTGGTATTAGAACTATTCGTAAAGAGAAGAATATTGCTCAGAAAGTACAGTTGGAACTTTCGGTAATGGGTACAAAAGCGGTTAATAAGGATTTTGACACTATAATTTCTAAAATTGCCAACCTTAGTTCTTTGGAATATGTTTCTGAAAAACTAGAAGGAGCTTTAGCTTTTCGTGTTGGATCTAACGAATATTTTGTTCCTTTTGGGGAAAGCATAAACGTTGAAGAAGAAATTGAAAAATTAGAAAAAGAATTAAAACGTCATCAAGGTTTCTTAATAGGTGTTGATAAAAAACTTAGTAACAAACGCTTTGTTGATAATGCTCCTGATGCTGTTGTAGCTTTAGAAAACAAGAAAAGAGATGATGCTTTAGCTAAGATTAAAACTATTGAAGAGAGTCTTGCTAGTTTGGGGTAAATTTAGCTCGAAGTTGAAAGGTGAAAGCTCGAAGGGTTTAGCAGTCTAATCAGTCACGGGGTCGCTATCTTCACTAACTTGATAGTGATCCTGTGACTTTTCTAAAATATAAAAGTCCGTATTGAGCTTTTACTCTTTACGGACTTTCTAATTAATACATATTATTGAAAAACTATTTTGAAGAAGCAACAGCTATTTTAGGTAAGCCAATCTTCTTCAACATCTCATTAGCTTTCTCCAGCTTTTTCGGAAAAAGGACTTTGTCGTTAAAGAAATCCAGATGTTTATCTATTAGAACAATAGGATTCTTTTTGGTTTTTATATCTTTTATATTCATTTTAAATATTTTTAAGTTTTACTAAAAAGGCACTATATCCAACTCCTATTCTAAACTCTTCCCATTCTGTAGGGTTTTCACCATAAATATCAAAATCTTGCTTTATCTCATCCAAGTACTTGGTAATTCCCATTCTATAAAGCCTAGTTCTTGATTTTGTACTTCCAGTTGCATAAACCATGCACCCTTCATGTTTTTCAGTGAAAGCATATAGAGTAGCTACAACCGTAGCTAATACTTTTTCGCTATCTCCATTATTTGAGATTATAGTATCATCAATATCTCCTGTATCAATATTTTTATCTCCGAATCCTAAATTGTAAAGATCCTTATAGTTTGTAGGTGTGTACTGAACTAGTTTAATAATACTTCCTTTACTACCAATACTCACAAACTCAAAAACCTCTAATTTCTCACCCGATTTAAGTTCGTATCTATCTAAATTCATATTAGCAGTTTTACAACAACAAATATCGTAATTAATAAATGATGATGCAACTTTATATATTTTATGAATTTAGATAATACTCTATAAAATATTTAAACGTCACCAAGGTTTCTTAATTGGAGTTGATAAAAAACTTAGCAATAAGCGTTTTGTTGATAATACTCCTGATGCTGTTGTAGCTTTTGAGAATAAGAAAAGAGATGGTGCTTTGGCTAAGATTAAAACTATTGAGGAGAGTCTTGCTAGTTTGGGGTGAATTTAGCTCGAAGTTGAAAGGTGAAAGCTCGAAGGGTTTAGCTGTCTAATTAGTCACGGGGTCGCTATCACGTTTATGATGATTAGTGACCCCGTGACTCTTTACCCGTTTATTGGTATTCTAAAATAGAAAAGTCCGTATTAATTGGTTTTGATACGGATTTTTTAGTTTTTAGAACACTGTTATGTATAATACCAATACCACATTAATCAAAAAAATTGTTTAACCCTAAATCCTAAAATCACAATGATT
>JADGDT010000119.1 GCA_016744755.1 Ichthyobacteriaceae bacterium
GGTAATGTTTTTTAATTCCAGTAAATGATGAATTCATATATAAACAGAGAAAATAGTTGGCTATTATTCAACGATAGAGTAATGCAAGAAGCTGAGGATGAGTCGGTACCTCTTATAGATAGAATCAGGTTTATAGGAATATACTCTAATAACCTAGATGAGTTTTTCAGGGTTAGATATGCTTACGTACGTAGAATTTCCTTAACAGGTAAATCAGGTAAAAGAGAGTTTGGTATTTCGGCAACAGAGCTGTTAGAAAAAATTACTACCATTGTACTAGAACAACAACTTAAGGCTCAGAAAATATTAGATAAGCTTGTAGAAGAGTTAGCAGATAAAGATATTTTTATTGTTGATGAAAATAACGTTGAAGAGTTTCATAAAGATTTTGTTAAAGACTACTATATAGATAAAGTAAGCCCATCTCTGATGACAATAATGCTGGATCAGATAGATGAATTCCCAAACCTTAAAGACGAAGCAATCTACTTAGCTGTAGAAATGTTTAAAGAAGAATCAGGTAAAATTAAGTCAAAATCTAAATTTTCACTTATCGAAATTCCAACTCAAAAGGATGGAAGATTTATTGTTTTACCATCGAAAGACAATAAACAATACATCATGTTGATTGACGATTTAATTAGATATAATTTAGGCTATATTTTCAGGTTTTTTAATTATGATAGCTTTAAGGCTCATACCGTAAAAGTTACTAGAGATGCCGAATTAGATATAGACAATGATATATCTCGCAGTTTTATTGATAAGGTCTCTAGAAGTATAAAAAGGCGTGTAAATAGCAAAGCTGTAAGGTTAGTTTATGATTCAGATATTTCTAATAGTTTTTTGTTTAAATTAAAAAGATTAATGGGAGTTGATAGGTTCGATAATATTGCTCCTGGTGGACGCTATCACAATAAGAAAGATTATATTAAATTCCCAAATTTAGGTTCAAAGGAGTTAGAATATCAAAAAGAGAAAAGTTTACCAATAGTTGGGTTCAACATGGCTAAAAGTTTGATAGATCAGGTAGTGGATAAAGATTATTTGATGTATACACCATATCACAACTTTTCTTATGTTATTAGCTTTCTGAAAGAGGCGGCACTTGATCCGAAAGTTGAAACAATAAAAATTACACTTTACCGTGTCGCAGATGATTCTAGAGTAATAAATGCTCTGATTAATGCAGCCAGAAATGGTAAGAAGGTTATTGTTCAGATAGAGCTAAGAGCACGGTTCGATGAAGAAGCAAATATTTTTTGGGCAGAGAAAATGAAACAGGAAGGAATTACCCTCATTTTCGGAATTAGAGGGCTTAAAGTTCATTCTAAGATTTGTGTTGTTGAGAGAAAAGAGTTGAATGAAATAGTTAGATATGGATTTATAAGTACAGGTAATTTTAACGAATCTACAGCTAAAATATATACAGATTACACTTTGTTTACTGCCCATCAACCTTTATTGAAAGATGTAGATATGATTTTTGACTTCTTGGACGCCAATTACAAAATCAATAAGTACAAGCATTTAATAGTATCCCCTCACTTTACAAGAAAAGAATTTGTGAAGATGATTAATAACGAAATTGCTATTGCAAAAAATGGTGGAGCAGCATATATTCACATGCGAATGAATTCTCTTGTTGATAAAAAAATAATCGAAAATTTATACGAAGCAAGTTCAGCAGGGGTAGTAATTAGATTAGTTGTTAGAGGTGTTTGTTCTCTTATACCAGGTGTTAAAGATTTGAGCGAAAATATAGAAGTAATAAGTGTTGTTGATAAATATTTAGAACATCCAAGAGTATATATTTTTGGTAATGGAGGTAAGGAAAAAATGTTTATTTCTTCTGCAGATTTAATGAAAAGAAACCTAGACCATAGGGTAGAGGTTACTTGTCCTATTTTAGATAAGAATGTTCAACAAGAAATAAGAGATAATTTTGATATTATTTGGAATGATAATACAAAAGCTAGATTGTTTACAGCAAAACAAGACAATAACTACAGAAAACAAAACGGGGAAAAAGTAAGAGCTCACTTTGATACTAGAGAGTATTATTTGAATTTATTGAAGAAGAATGAAGTACAATAATTTACAAATTATGTCAGGTAAAAAATATGGAGCCATAGATATAGGATCAAATGCTGTAAGGCTCATGGTGTCGAATGTATCGAAGGTTAATGGAAAGACTTCACTAAAAAGGTTAGCCTTAGTTAGAGTTCCTATTAGGTTGGGGGACGATGTGTTTACCGAAGGAATAATTTCGAAAAAGAACTACAATAGAATGATAGATGCAATGATAGCATACAAGCATTTAATGAAAGTTCACGACGTATTAGAATATAGAGCAATGGCTACTTCGGCAATGAGGAATGCAGAAAATGGGAATGAACTTATTGCTGAAATTAGAAAAATATCAGGTATTAATATTGAAATTATTAATGGTAAAAAAGAAGCTGCAATTATTTTTTCTACAAAGTTGTCGGATTTAATTAAAAAAGACAGGTCATATATTTATGTAGATGTGGGTGGTGGAAGTACTGAAATTACAATTTTCTCTTTGGGTAAAATTATTGGATCAAAGAGTTTTAGGCTTGGCACAGTACGTATACTTAATAATAAAATAGAAGAAGGTGTTTGGAGTGAAATTGAAAACTGGATAAAAAATAAAACCAAAAATATAGATAAAATTGAAGCTATTGGTTCTGGTGGAAATATAAATAAGATATTCAAGATGTCTGGCAAAGCAGAGGGCGATACACTTTCGTATTCTTTTCTTTTTGCAAAATTAAACTTCTTAAAAAGTTACACCTTCGAAGAAAGAGTGGAGGAACTAAGACTTAACGAAGATAGAGCCGATGTAATTATTCCTGCTACAGAAATTTATATGTCAGCAATGCAATGGTCTGGTGCCAAAAAAATGCACGTACCAAAAATCGGCTTAGTCGATGGAATAATTAGAGGTATTCATAAAGGGACTATCTAGCCTCCTTCTTTTTTATTAGTATTCTGTTTTTTTAACCACAAATAATTTTAAAGTTTTGCACAAATAAACACATAGGGAGATTTAGTAGATTAAAATCTTTGTGTTTCTAAGTGCTTACCCTAGTGTTTATTTGTGGTTAATTAGTTTAAATATATTGGTTCTACCCTTATTTGTGTGGAAGTTGTAATTTAGAATAGTCGTCATCTTGAGCAGAATTTCCTTTGTGCAACAAAAGGAAATGTAGTCGAAAGATCTATAGCAACAGTGATTACACAATGTGCTATTTGTGTAATAGACCTTTCGACTTCGCTTTGGCTCTAGTTCGGCTACGCTCACCAACCACGCTCAAGGTGACGATTGTTCCACAACATTCAGGGTAGAACCAATATATTAAGAAGCAATTTTACCAATTGCCAAATTGTTTTCTAGTTTGTAGGAGAATGAAGCTTTACAGATGGGTGCTTGTCTGTTTTTTTTATCCTTCTTCATTATCTGAATATTGAAAATAGCTGTATGGCTATCAAATTTTCCCAGTTGAGTGTGAATTTTAAGTTCATCGCCAGAAACTGCCTTTCCAATAATATCTACTTTGTAAACACAGCTCGATCTTCTAGCTGTTACATCGTAATCGCGCTCAAGTATTGTTACAGGTTTTAATACTGTAGATTCTAGTAATTCAAGTAAAATGTGGGGAAATATTTCACCGTTAGTATTGATGTCTCTTTTTTTTATTCTGAAACTTGGGTCTTTTAATGTACTTTTAATTATTGTATTCATGATATTTGTTTTTTTTGGTTATAATATTAAGTCTGGTAATTCGGGCAATGGTGTTAGGTTGTTACAGAATGAATAATTGTAATTGCCTTTGATAATTGATTTCTGTGATCTGCGATTTTGTATTTGCATTGTTTTCATAATTGTATTTGTTTAAAAATTAGTGAATAAAAAAAGGTGCTTTCCGTTTGGAAAAGCACCTTGAGTATATATTTAAATAGTTTCTTCTAAATAATTTAATATCCTACAGGTGCTTTATTTCGTTTTTGTTTCGAATTGAAAAGATTGAACGAAGAGCCTTGAATTGTATGCATAGCCATAACACACGTCCATGCTTGGCGTGTAGAAAAATTAATAGCTATGTTACTCACTGTGTTCATCTGTATAAATTAATAGTTCAAAAGTATGTATTTATTTCAATATAAAAAGTTGATTTTGTAGTTTGCTTTCGTATTGATGTACAAAACTTATTTTTGATTATATACTGTAATTTTAAAATTAGATTTATTTACTCTTTAATGCGTTCAATCATTAATTCATTAACTAATAGAAAAAAAACTACCTTTGCCGAAGGAAATAAATCCTCAATATAAATATCAAGTATGTCTTTTAATTCTTTAGGCTTATCTAAGTCATTATTAAATGTTTTAGAGAAGCAAAATTTCACTCAAGCATATCCAATTCAAGAGCAGGCAATCCCTGTAATCCTTAATAAGAAGGATGTTTTAGGTATCGCAAAAACAGGTTCTGGAAAAACTGCTAGTTATGTTTTGCCAATCTTAGAGAATATTAGAGGCAAAGTGGTTAATGATGGACGAGATATAAATGTTTTAGTATTAGTTCCTACTCGTGAGTTAGCAGCTCAGGTTCAACAAGTTTTTCATGATTTTGCTTCGGAGCTGAAAGAACCAGTAAAGACTAAAGCTGTTTTTGGAGGAGTATCTATTAATCCGCAAATGCAATCGCTACACGGTGTAAATGTGTTGGTTGCTACACCTGGTAGATTACTAGAATTAGTAGAAAAAAAGGCTGTTAGTTTATCTAAAGTAAGAACTCTAGTTCTTGATGAGGCCGATAAAATGCTTAACCTTGGGTTTAAAGACGAGATGAATAGTATCTTTGATTTACTGCCGAGTAAACGACAAAATTTATTGTTTTCTGCAACTCTAAATAAAGGAGTAAGTTTTGTAAATAAATTGATTTTAGACAATCCTGTTGTAATAAAGGTTGAAGAAGAGGATAATAGCATAGATCAGATTATTCAAGTTGGATATTCTATTGCTGAAGAACAAAAAGGTCCATTGTTACGATATTTGATTAAAACTCAGAAAATGAATCAGGTATTAGTTTTTGTTTCTTCAATTTACAAAGCTGATACTGTTGTTGATAAATTGAAAAAGAATGGAGTTAACGCTCTAGCTATTCATGGTAAGAAAAGCCAAGGTGCGAGAACCGAAGCTTTAAAAATGTTTAAAGCAGGAAAGTTACCAGTACTAGTTTCAACCGATTTACTTGCACGTGGTATAGATATAGAGTTTTTACCTTTTGTTATTAATTACGAATTACCTAGATCACCAAAAGATTACATTCACCGTATAGGTAGAACGGGTAGGGCAGAAGCCTCAGGAGAAGCGATATCGTTTGTTTCACCCGAAGACAAAAATCACTTTAGAGTTATTCAGAAAAAAATGAAAAAATGGGTAACAATGGTAGATGGTGAAAATATTGATTTGAAAGGTTTCTAGAGTTGTACCAACCCATTAGACATTGTATTTATCTCGCAAAATCACATAATCACGAAGCTGATTTTCTTTGCGTATTGGCGACTTTGCGAGATTCAAATTGTTACCAACTCATTGGTGTTTTTATTTAAAAAAAACTATATCAACCCATGATGACTTTATAATTTACCTCAAAATAATTGTTCTATTCTTTAACAGTGAAATCTTCAAATCCATCTACAGCAACTATATACTCTGGATCTTCCATAATGTTCACATCAATAATTTTATCGGCTTTATCAATTAACTTTCTACAATCGGCACTTAAATGACGTAGGTGTATTGATTTGCCTTCGGCTGTGTACTTTTGAGCCAATTTATTTATTGCTTCAATTCCTGAATGATCGGCAACTCTAGATTCTGCAAAGTCTATAATTACTTCATTAGGATCATTTTTGACATCAAACTTACTTGTGAAAAGTTGAGTAGAACCAAAGAATAGAGGCCCAAATACTTCGTAGTGTTTTACGCCTTTATCATCAATATATTTTCTGGTACGTATACGAACTGCATTCTCCCAAGCAAATACTAGAGCTGCAACTATTACTCCTGAAACTACTGCAACAGCAAGATCGAACATAACTGTAACAACGGTTACAACAAGAATAACTATTGCATCTGATTTTGGAATTTTGTTCATCACATTAAAAGTATTCCAAGCAAATGTTCCAATAACTACCATAAACATAACTCCTACAAGTGCTGCAATTGGTATCATTTGAATGTATGTTGCTCCGAATAAAATAAAAGCTAGTAGTGCTAAAGCAGCAACAACTCCTGATGTTCGTCCACGTCCACCAGATTTTATGTTTATAATACTTTGACCAATCATGGCACAACCACCCATCCCTCCGAATAGTCCGTTTACCATATTTGCTGCACCTTGTGCAATACTTTCTTTGTTAGCATTACCGTGAGTCTCTGTAAGTTCATCTATAAGGTTAAGTGTCATTAAGGATTCTATTAGTCCGATAGCAGCGATAATAGCTGCATAAGGAGCAATAAAATAAAGTGTTTCGAGGTTTAATGGAATCATAGGGAAGTTGAAGCTTGGTAATCCTGCCTCAATTCCTGTACCTCCTTTTGCTTGTACAAACGACAATACAGTTTCTGTTTCTATTCCTCCGAAAATAACTAGTAATGTTACTGATACAATTGCTACAAGTGCTGCGGGTACTTTTTCTGTAACTTTAGGGAAGCCGTATAAAATAAACATAGTAAGAGCTACAAGTCCAAGCATGGTATAAAGTTGACTTCCATGCATCCATTCATTACCAGTTTTAAACATACCTAACTGTGCAGTGAAAATAACTATTGCCAGTCCGTTTACAAATCCCATCATTACTGGATGAGGAATTAATCTAACAAATTTACCTAGTTTGAAAACTCCTGCTAATATTTGTATAAAACCTGCTAGCAGTAGAGTTGCAAATAAGTATTGAAGACCTGCGCCTTCGCCACCCATATCGGAACCTATTTTCACTAGAGATACCATAACTACTGCTGTAGCACCTGTTGCACCAGAAATCATACCTGGACGACCACCAAAAATTGATGTTACAATTCCCATCATAAATGCACCGTATAAACCTACTATAGGAGATACTCCGGCAATAAATGCAAATGCAACAGCCTCGGGAACAAGTGCCAAGGCAACAGTTAGTCCCGATAAGATATCATCTTTTAAGTTTCCGTTTTTCTTCTCTATGAATTTAAACCTTTTCATCTTTTTATTTTATATTGTTATGCTCTTAACTCTCTTATTTTTATCCAAAATTTTAGGCGGGCAAAGGTAGTGTAAAATAAACACTTTCAAAGTTTTGGGTAAATAAAAACAGGGCAAAAGATTAAAAAAACCATTTTTACAAAATTTAGTTATTTCAAATAATTTTGCCTAAATCCTAGAGGGTGATTCATTGAAAAACCGACTTTTTTGCTCCCTTTATGGTATTTGGTACAATCAAAAAAGTTAAATGTTTGCCCTGAAATAAAAAAGTCCTAAGCTAATAATAATAGCATAAGACTTTAATATTTTACCTTAATATGAAAATAGATTGTATAATACAAAGTTGTACTGTACACTGCTCATTGTCCTATTTATTGGCACTCTTTTTTTATTAAAAACACTTTTCTAAAAATACTATTAAGGGATTTGTTATTAAACTTTCATTGGGTTTGCCAATAGCATTATTTATTCCACTATGGTCATAAAAACTTCCATCTATTTGAGACACTGTAATATTATTTTGTTCAAGGACGTTTATAAAATCATTGGCTATTGCTATTCTTTTTGGGCTTCCACGTTTTGCTATAAAAAACTTTGGATAAGAACTACTGCTTTCAATATTTAAAATCGGAGAAGCTTGATAATTTAAATTGGCGTTAGTTCCAAAAGCATTAATGTATAAATTGTTATTGTCTTGAACTTTATTAACAATATTATAACCTTCTGTATCTATTACTGCAATTCCTTTTATATCATTGGTTGTTAATCCTACATTCTCTAAAAATGTATTGTTAGTACCTGTTAATGCAGCAAGGTGTGCTCCTGCGCTGTGTCCTAAAAGAGCTATTTTATTATGATTCCCTCCATACAAGTTAATATTATCATACACCCACTTTATAGCATCAGCTATATCATTATTATGAGTAGGATACATTATTCTATTTGAATTGTTTAATTCATAAGGAAATGGACTCAATCTATAATTAATACTTACAAAAATATAGTTCAACGATTGGAATAAGCTTACTTTATTTTCAATTTGACTCGATTTATCTCCAACACTCCAACCTCCACCATGTATATAAATAACAACTGGTTTTTGAGTATCCAATTCATCATTATAATAAATATCTAAGCTTAATAAATTTGAATCAATTCCATTAATTTGGTTGTACTCTTTTGTAGCTTTTAAGCTTTCACTTGTAATTACTGTTTGTTGGTTGTCATCTTTACTACAACTTAATGATAAAATTGAGATGAATATAAATAGAAGTCTCATATGTATGGTTTTTTTTTGGTTCTACCTTTAATATTGTGGGATAATCATCACCTTGAGACCTAAGTTTTTAAACAAAAACTCCGATGAGTTAATGACAATTTGAGTCTCGCAAAGTCGCTAAGACGCAAAGAAAAAATAAGTGTTGTCATAGGTAGCGGATAATTACTTAACCACAAAGAAACTCAAAGTAGTACACAAAGGAGCACAAAGAATTTTCTTAGTGAACTTAGTGCCTAACCTAGTGCCTAACCTAGTGCCTAACCTAGTGCCTAACTTAGTGTCCTTCGTGGTTAAATATGACGAGTATTCTAAATTAGAAGTTCCACATAAATAATGGTAGAACTTTTCTTTTAAGACTAAATTTTCAACAAAAGGTTTAAACTCTAATTACTACCAACTTTTTATAACTAAACCACTTGCGTGATTTAAGGTTTTAATAAAATATTAGTTTTAAGAGTTTTTTCCTAAAATATCTTTTATACCTCCTAGAGAACTCAATACACCAGATGCTTCGTAAGGAAGATAGATTGTTTTGTTATCTTTTCCTGAAGTCATCTCTTTAAGAGTATCTAAGTACTTTAGTGCAATTAGATAATTGATTGGATCACCTTTTTTAGCAACAGCATTTGTTATTTTTTCAATTGCTTCTGCTTCTGCCTGTGCAACTTCAATTCTAGCTTGTGCCTGTCCTTCAGCTTCAAGAATTTGAGATTTTCTATCTCCTTCTGCTCTTTTTATTGCAGCTTGCATTTCTCCTTCTGCTTCTAGTATTGCAGCACGTTTATCTCCTTCGGCATCTAATATAGTAGCACGTTTATCACGTTCAGCTCTCATCTGCTTTTCCATAGCTGCTCTAATGTCCTGTGGAGGATTAATATCTTGCAACTCAACTCTATTTACTTTTACACCCCACTTATCTGTAGCGTCATCAAGAATCTCTTGAAGCTTACTGTTTATGGTATCTCTTGATGTTAAAGTTTGATCTAGGTCTAGCTCGCCAATAACATTACGCAACGATGTTTGAGTTAATTTCTCAATTGCCTGTGGAAGGTTAGATATTTCGTAAACTGCACGTTTAGCATCTATAACTTGGAAATATATAAGTGCATTAATTTCGGTTACAATATTATCGCGTGTAATTACATTTTGCTTAGGAAAATCATAAACAGATTCTCTAAGGTCAATTTTTTGTTGAAGTTTATGCTGAACGTAAACTGTTCCATCTGCATCCTCTACTGTGTAACGCCAAGTTATTTCTCTTGGTTTATCTACTATCGGAATAATTACATTGAATCCCGATTGAAGAGTTTTGTGGTATTTTCCTAATCTTTCAATAATCATTGTTTCAGATTGTTGAACTAT
>JADGDT010000227.1 GCA_016744755.1 Ichthyobacteriaceae bacterium
AACTGCAGTACTTAACGGGTGGCTTACTACCGATACAAAACTTAATACACCTTACACAGAAACTCATGTAGAAAAAATTAGTTTTAAATCTACATTGGAGCCTCTACCAGAGTTGAGAATAGACCTTACGGCAAGTAGAAATTACGCAATATCTCATTCTGAGTTCTATAGATATGTAAAAACTAATGTACCTCAAGAAGGTTTCTATTCTCAAAACCCTTATCAGAATGGTAATTTCAACATAACATTCTTTACACTATTAACAAGTTTTAGTAAAAGTGAAGAATACGACTCAAAAACATTTAATAGCCTTAGAGCAAACAGACAGATTGTTTCTAACCGTTTAGCAACCGAACACTACGGAAATGATCCTATTCCTGTTGATCCAGAAACAGGTTATGCCAAGGGTTATGGCCCAAATAGTCAGCAAGTACTTATACCTTCGTTCTTAGCAGCGTATTCTGGGCAAGATGCAAGTAGCATAACTATGAGTGCAACTAGAGATATACCTATTCCTAACTGGAATGTTACCTACAATGGACTGATGAGAATTGGTTGGTTTAAAACTAATTTCAAAAATTTCACTATTGCTCATGGATACAGGTCGGCATATTCTATAAACTCGTTTACAACAAACTTGCAGTACTCCCCTGATTCGGATATTACAGACAAAAGTGGAAACTTTATAGGTGAATTTATCTACAGTAATATAAACATGATTGAAGCTTTCTCTCCGTTAATTAGAGTAGACATGGACTTGAATAATAACATGAGTTTCAAATCGGAGGTTAAAAAAGATAGAACTGTAAACCTAAGTATGGATAACAATATGGTTACAGAGATACTAGGCGATGAGTACGTAGTTGGATTCGGTTACAGAATTAAAGACCTGAAATTTATTATCCGAAGTAAAGGACGCAGAAGAACTATTAAGAGTGATCTGAATTTGAAAGTAGATGTATCGTACCGTAAAAACAGAACTTTCATAAGAGACCTTAGCGAAGATAACACTCAAGTTACAGGTGGACAAAATATGACTTCAATAAAAGCTAGTGCCGATTATGCGCTTAGCAAACGTTTGACTTTAAAACTTTACTACGATCAGAACCTAACTAAGTATGCCCTTTCTACAGCATTCCCAACATCCAATACTCGTTTTGGATTTAGTATGAGATTTAATTTGGGTAATTAATAACTTGAATGGAATAGAGAAGAAGTGTTATCTTGGTCAGATTACTATCCTTTTGGAATGACAAAACAAGGAAGAACAAATTCTAACGAAAATTACCGATACGGCTTTAACGGAAAAGAGAAAGATACTTGGGCTGCCGATGGCAATATTTACGATTATGGTTTCAGAATTTACAACCCCCAATACGCTAAATTCTTAAGTGTTGATCCTTTGACAAAATCTTATCCATTTTACACTCCCTATCAATTCGCAGGAAATAAGCCAATTGCAGCTATTGACTTAGATGGATTGGAAGAAGTTATTAAAATATATAGCAATACAGATGATGGGCATGTGAAGCTTGAAGTATATGACTACAGTAAAGCAACAATGTCAAGTGAATTAATAGGAGTTGAACATAGTATAAGGACTCATAAATACAGCCAGAATGAATTTATCAATAGAAAAAATTCATATTATGATGCTTTTGCAGTTGCTCCAAACCTATTTCAATCTGGATATAAAGAATATGCAGGAGGTATGGTTGGTCAAAACAACGGCTTCAAAGGTTATCTTCGTGGCACATTAACAATTTCATCAAATTCGGAAACAGGTAATGTTCTATTTTATGATTCTTCTCCTATAAATAGAAAACCAACCGCAACTTTCAGGAGTGCCATGAAAAGGGGGAACGATGCGATGAATACGTTCTTATTAAATCCTAATCCCTTAGTAGAACGCTCAGGTGAATCATCACAAACTTTTAATAATTATTTAGGAATGTATGCAGTAGCCTTTGGTGGAGCAGCTAGCTTTAGTAGTGAGGCTTCAATTTTAGTTTCATCTGCAATACGAGTAGGATTAGCAAATACTTTTGATGATCTTTCAGCTAATCTTTATGAAAATGGACAAACTCATATGCAAAATAGATTTGGTATTGAAAATGCATCTAAAATAAAAATGGGTATGGGTATTATTGGTTTATTTGGAGGTGGAGCAGATTTTAATCAATCTAAAACTAAATTAAGAGATTTTATACCTTTCATGATGAATACAACTATTGATTCTAAAGGTACAATAGAGAACTATAATAAAATCGAATAAGGTCATGGAGATATATAATGTTTTTAAAATAAGAGACTTGTTCCTAAATCCATTTCTTATTATAGTTTCAATAATTTTTT
>JADGDT010000120.1 GCA_016744755.1 Ichthyobacteriaceae bacterium
AAAAGTAATGTCGAAAACATATAATATTTATTGTGACGAAAGTACACATCTACAAAACGACAATATGCCATATATGCTTATATCGTATGTTAGTTGTGCTTATCCACAGATAAAACATCATAAACAATATCTAAAGTTATTGAGAAAAAAGCATAGTTTTTTTGGAGAGATTAAATGGTCAAAAGTATCTAAATCAAATATTGAATTTTATATAGATTTGATTGACTATTTTTTTGCAACAGACTTAATTTTTAGATCTATTATAGTCGATAAATCTCAGATAGATGAGTCAAGAGAAGGATTTACTTATAACGATTTTTATTTCAGGATGTATTATCAGTTGTTGTATCACAAAATGAATCCAGATTATAGCTATAATATTTATTTAGATATAAAAGATACTAATAGCCAAAACAAACTAGCTCGTTTATCTGAAATGTTAGATAATAAAAATACTGTTAGAAACATGCAGTTTATTAAATCTTACGAAAGCTATTTAATGCAAATAGCCGATTTAATAATGGGAGCTATTAATTATCATATTCGTGGTTTAAACAAAGTAACATCAAAAAATAGAATTATTGAAAAAATTCAATCACACAGCAAAATTGATTTAATGAAATCAACAACAAAGAAAGAAGAAAAGTTTAATTTATTTTATATTGACTTGAGATAGTATTATGCCACATAACTACATTAAAAAATATCCTGATTTATTGGAGTTATCTCATTTTAATGAAAGAGATAGAAAAGAATCTTTACGAGCTATTTTTGATAGAGATGTTACGTTTAATAATTCATTTAAGTTTATCAAAAAACAGATACGTCCTACCAAATTAGATGGAGAGCCAGATTTATCAAATGTTTTTAACCATTTGATTTCCGAAGATTTCTATTTCGAAGACGAAAATGGAAAAACAGTAAAAAGAAGAGAGTTAGAAATAGATAGATCTAAGAGGCTACATTGGATAAAAGTTCATATTGAAACTAAAACAAATTGTAAAATTGAAGTGTTTTCAGTAGAAGAAAGAGACAAAAGAAAAAGAAAAAATGTAATTAGAACATACCTGTTAAATATCAAAAAAAAGTATGTTATAGTATTAGAACCTCAGAAGTCAGGGTTGGATTATTTCTTAATAACAGCATACTATCTTAATAAAGGTTATGGACTAAAACAGTTAAAAAAAAAGATGAAGAAAAAAATGGATTATATCTATTAAAACCGCAAGGCCCGGTACATATCTTGATGTATCGAGCCTCGAAACTCCTTCCTCCTAAATACGGTAGGATGAGCTGTACAAATGTATAATATTTTTATTGATGCACAAGTTATCAATAAGTTTTTAACATTTAAACTAAAAAACATTAAGAGTAATAAACTTAAATATAGAGTAGTGATGAAAAAAATGAAAAAAGTAAATATCTCAGGATACAACATTACAAACGACCCAAGTTATATAAGTAGTATTTTTCATATTCCTTACGAATTAGAAATTCAACTAGAAGATTTACATAAATTGGCTTTAAAAGGCAAAAAATCTAGTATTAAAAAATTTACTCGTTTAATAGAGAAATATCCTAATGTACCTATGTTAAAAAACTATCTATCTACCCTTTATCAAAGTATGGGTAATATGGATAAGGCAAATGAGATAAACAGACGATTGGTAGTAGAGCATCCTAATTATTTGTTTGGAAAAATAAATATGGCTGCAGAGTGTATAGCCAATAACAAATTAGAAAAAGTACCCGAAATACTTGGTGCAAATTTAGATTTAAAAACACTATATCCTGATAGAGATACTTTTCATACCAACGAAGTAATGACCTTCTTTAATGTTACAATAAAGTACCTTGTTGCTATGGGCGATTTGCAAGAAGCCGAAACACGGTTAGAAATAATGAAAGAAATTGACGAAGATAGCTCACAGGTATTAGATGCCGAGATGTACCTTACAATGGCAAGAATAGAATTAGTAGGAGCAAGAATGAAAGAAGAAGAAAAATCGAGAATTAGAGTAAAACAAAATACAAATCCTAAAAGTAGAAAAACAAAACATCCAGATTTCAACCATCCCGAAATAAACATTATCTACGAAAAAGATATAACTGTAATTTCTGAAGAAGAAATAAAGCAAATACTATCACTACCAAAAGAGAGTCTGATAGTAGATTTACTACATGTTTTAGATGATGGTATAGATAGATATAATTATTTTAAAAAAATAGAAAAAGAAAGTGGATGGGATGCAAATAAATTTTCGTTTGTACTACAAGCTATGTTCTTACTTGCCGAATTAAAAGCCGAGAACATTACTTCTGAAATTTTAGAAATTTTAAGGCAAAATGAAGACTTCCACAGTTTTTATTTGAGTGATTTGCTCAATGAAATGGTTTGGGAAATAATATATAAAACATCAGAAAACAACCTTGACGAACTTAAAAAGTTCATGTGCGGTCCATATATTAATCCTTATGCAAAAACAGAAATTTCGGTGGCTGTAATGCAAGTTTATTACAATAATCCAAAGAGAAAAAAAGAGGTTATAGATTGGTATAATAGTATTTTAGAATTTTATGTAAAATCAGATATAAAAGATAATATTGTAGATAGCGAGATGCTAGGCTTAGTAATGTCGGAAATAATGGATGCTCAATTAAAAGAGTTAATACCATCGGCAGAAAAGCTTTTCGATAAAAACTATGTAGGAGTTGGAGTATGTGGCGATTTTGATGAGTTCGTATCAGAAATAAAATATAATATATCTAAAAGAGATTATATTAAAACTCAGAAAAACATATATGAACAATACAAAGAAATAAAATTGTGGAGTGATGATTCTGAAGATGAAGATGACGAGATAGAAGACTATGACGAAATAGATGATGGATTTTTTGATGATTTCGATATTAATTCTGATGATGACGAAATACGTTATTATCCGCCATCTTCACAACAACCAATTATTAACGAAGTAAAAGTTGGCAGAAACGACCCTTGTCCTTGTGGAAGTGGTAAAAAGTATAAGAAATGTTGTTTGAATAAGTAATAACTCGAAACTTTACTGTAATAACACGAGAGATAAACACTAACTTAAGGGAAGCTCTAAAAACTACTTTTGAAATATTTATATTGTATTTTTTTTAGATGCGATGCATTAGAATTTAAGGTAATAAAAACAATTAGTGAATCATAAGGCGCAGAAATTAAGTAACTCTAGAAATAAATTTTCGGTTATAGATTTTAATACAAATAACATGACAATACACGAACTAAAACACCTCAAAGAGAGTGAAGATAAAGTAGAATTTAAAGAGGCAAAAAAGAACTTTCCTTGGAATGGTGGTAGCCACACAGAGCAAAAAGATAGAAGAAAATGCTATCTGGGTTACATTGTTGCTATTGCAAATGAAGGCGGAGGATATTTAGTATTTGGTATGTCATACAAAGAACCGCACGAGGTAGTTGGTAGCAACTTTGCCGAAGGTAAAATAGGTAATTTAGAAGATGCTGTTTATAGTAATTTACAAATTCGTGTTCATGTAGAAGAGCTATTAGACGAAAATGGTTTGCGGGTATTGGTGACACAAATACCACCACGTCCACTTGGTAAAACCTTAAAGTTCGAAGGTGTTGCACTAATGAGAACAGGTGAAAGTTTGAGAAATATGTCGGATGAAGAAGTATTTAAAATTCTATCGGAACAAGAACCGGATTTCTCTGCAAAAACATGTTCAGGTTTAACATTGGGTGATTTAGATAAAGATGCTATCGATATTTTTAAAGATAGGTATGCAGTAAAACAGAAAAATGAAAGTTTCAAGAGTTTAAGTACCGAACAAGCATTGCGTGATGTTAAGTTGATAAATGATAGTGGTATTACTTATGCAACTTTAATTTTACTGGGGAAAGAGGATGCTATAAATAAATATTTACCAAACAGTCAGGTTAACATAGAATACAGGCAAACTTTAGCTCAAACACATTTCGACAAAAGAGAAGTTTATACAAAACCCTTGTACGTTGCTATTGATGAAATCTGGGATTATTTGAATTTGCGGAATGTAGATAATAAAATCAGTGAAGGTCCATATAAATTTGACCTTCCTTATTTTAATGAAGAGGTTATTAGAGAGTCTGTATTAAATGCAATTGCACACCGCGATTATTCTATCACAAGTGAAACAGTGATAAAACAATACGCTGATAGAATTACCATATTAAACCCAGGAGGTTTTCCTAAAGGTGTAACAAAAGAAAATTTAATAAATGTTAGCAGTACTCCACGAAGTAGACTATTAACTGAGATTTTAGAAAAAACTGGCTTAGTAGAACGTTCTGGTCAGGGGGTAGATAAAATATACCTAATTACATTATCAGAAGGAAAAGATTGGCCAGATTACTCAAAAACAGATTTTTATCAGGTAGAATTAACTATAAATGGAGTAATTAAAGACAATGCATTTGCCGCATTTATAAATGAAGCACAAAGTAAAAGAAATGAGTATGATAAACTAGGAGCTTTCGACATTATAGCTCTTTATAATATTAAAGAAGGTAATAGTATTGATGAATCTGAGCATGTAAAAAGGTTAATGGAAACCACACTAATAGTAAAGTCGGGTAACAATTATCTTTTATCAAAAAGATATTTTGAAATTTTAAAAGAAATAGAAGGCTCTGATTCTGATAAAATAATTGAGTATATATCAAACAATAAACCTGTAAGAATGGGATCTATAGTTAAGTTGTTTGATAATAGGCTCACTAGACGACAGGTCAATAATATTGTATATAAATTAGTCGAATCAGGCACGCTTATACAAGGAGGTGAAGGTAAAGCCACTAATTATAGTATAGGTAAATAGGTAATGTATAAAGATGTACATAAATGTACATAAATGTATAAAGAATTAAAATATTCAATTGGTTTAGTAAAGTACGTAAACTGCTGAATCAACTATGTTTAAAGGTGTTGCATGAGATTTAAAGTAAATTAACCCTTTATAAACTATAATGTACATAAACAAACTGCAATGTACAGAACTCAAAAAAGTTGAATAAAAATGGATGTACCAAGTTTTAGAGAAGACCACATATCGCAAATACCTGCTTTACAAATGCTCATTAATTTAGGCTATACCTATTTAAGTCCAGAAGATGCTCTTAAAGAACGTGGTAATAAAACCTCTAACATATTGCTAGAAGGTATTTTGCGAAATCAACTAAAGGAAATAAACAGTATAAAAGTTTCGTCGAGCAAAACCAATATTTTCAGCGATGCAAATATAGAGGCAGGTATAAGAACTATTACCGAGGTGCCTTTGGTTGATGGCTATATTTCGGCGTCACAAAAAGTATATGATTTACTTACACTTGGTAAAGCTCTAGAACAAAGTATAGATGGTGATAAGAAAAGTTTTACACTACAATATATAGATTGGGAGAACATTGAAAATAATGTTTTTCATGTTACCGAAGAATTTAATGTAATGCGTATTGGTAGTAAAGAGCATTACCGCCCAGATATTGTTTTGTTTGTAAATGGTATTCCATTAAGTGTAATAGAGTGTAAACGTCCAGATATGAAAGAGCCAATTACTCAGGCTATTTCTCAACATTTGCGAAATCAGAAGGAAGATGGAATACGTAATTTATATATTTATACACAGTCAACCTTGAGCCTCTCAACAACCGAAGGTAGGTATGCAACTAATGGAACTCCCGATAAATTTTGGTCTAATTGGGAAGAGAGGTTTAAGGATCTAGAAGAAGAGAACAAATATCAACATCATTTATTTGAATTAAAAAATAAGCCATTATCTACTGAAGTTAAAAACAAGTTATTTGGAGAAAGATACCAATACGTATCGCAATATTTTAAAGAATTAGAGGCTGAGGAAATTCTTACAACTAATCAGGATGTTTATTTATATGGTTTATGTAGTCCAGAACGTCTTTTAGATTTCACTCAGAACTTTATATTATTTGATAATGGAGCTAAGAAGATTGCACGTTATCAGCAATATTTTGCTATAAAAAAAGCAATGAAACAAATTAGTCATCTCGAAGAAGGTAAGCGAAAAGGAGGTGTAATTTGGCATACTCAGGGAAGTGGTAAATCATTGACTATGGTAATGCTTGCACAGGCAATTGCACTGGATAGTAGCATAAGAAACCCTAAAATAATATTAGTAACTGATAGAACTGATTTAGACGATCAGATAACAGGAACATTTCAAAAATGTGGTATCGCAGTTGATAATGCAAAAACAGGTGCTAAACTTGTTGATTTATTAAAAAGTAAGAGCGATGCAGTTGTTACTACAATAATAAATAAATTTGAAACGGCTGTTAAAAAAATAACTACACCATTAGATAGTCCTAATATATTTGTTTTGGTAGATGAAGGACACCGTACACAACACGGAACTTTCAATATTGAAATGCAAAAAACTCTGCCAAATGCTTGTTTCATTGCATTAACAGGAACACCTCTTTTTAAGAAAGACAAAAGCACTCTAGCCAAATTTGGTACATTAATAGATCACTATACAGTTGATAAAGCAGTAAAAGATAAAGCTGTTGTTCCTTTACTTTACGAAGGGCGTCATGCATTTCAGAATGTAAATGATGCTCCAATTGATAATTTCTTTGGAATGGTTTCTGAACCATTAAACGATAATGAAAGATCGGATTTAAAGAAGAAATTTAGTAGTGCAGATCAACTAAATATTGCAGAACAGAAAATTTATGCTATATGTTGGGATATTAGTAAGCATTATAAGGAAAATTTTCAAGGAACCCCCTTCAAAGGTCAATTGGTTTGTTCTAGAAAAAATGCTGCAATAAAATATAAAACCTTTTTAGATGAAATAGGTATTGTATCATCTGAAATTGTTATTTCACCACCCGATGATAGAGAAGGCGAAGAAAGTGCCTATGGAGACACTGATGATAGAATAAAAGCATATTGGAAGAGAATGATGGATGAGCATGGTACACCTAAAAAGTATCAGAAAAACATAGTCAATAGATTCAATAATGCTAGTGAACCCGAAATAATAATAGTAGTTGATAAATTATTAACTGGTTTTGATGCTCCTAGAAATACAGTTTTATATTTAACAAGAAAGTTACAGGGGCATACTCTATTACAGGCAATTGCAAGAGTAAACAGGATTTTCCCTGATAAGGATTATGGTTACATAATTGATTACTATGGAGTATTAGGAGCTTTAGATGATGCATTAGAAACATATTCGTCTTTTGATGATTTTGATAGCGAAGATTTAGATGGTACTTTGACTAGTATTGATGAAGAAGTAAAGAAATTATCCCAGAAATATTCTGATCTGTGGGATGTTTTCAAAACGATTGCTAATAAACGAGATGCTGAAGCATATCAGCAGTTATTGAGAGATGAAGCTATAAGAGTTGAGTTTTATGATAAATTATCTGCCTATGCCAGAATATTAAAATTAGCTCTATCATCAATTGAATTCCATAATGATACAGAACAAAATAGAATATCTAAATATAAAGAAGATCTAGCTTTCTTCATGAAACTTAGAATAGCAGTAGTACAAAGATATTCTGACAAAATAGATTATAAAAAGTACGAAGGACAGATACAGAAACTTATTGACACTCACATAACAACAGAAAAAGTAGAAATTATTACAGAATTAATAAATATTTTTGATGTAGAAGAGTTTCAGGCAGAAGTAGAAAAAACTATAGGAGCAGCTGCTAAGGCAGATAAAATAGCAAGTAGAACTGCAAAGCATATTTCTGAAAAAATGGAAGAAGACCCTGCCTTCTACAGAAAGTTTTCTGATTTACTGAAGGATACAATTCGCGATTACGAGGAACAACGAATTACTGAAGCTCAGTATCTAAATAAAGTAAAGGATATAATGAACAAAGTTCTTACAAGAACAGATTCGGAAATACCCTCTGCTTTGGAAAATAGAGATATTGCAAAGGCTTTCTATGGTATCACAAAAGGAGATTTAGACAATAAGTTATCAGACGATGAAATAGTAAAAACTATATCTGCTGAAATAGCAATATCTGCCGATGATATAATAAAAAAAATGATTGTAGTTGACTGGCAAAACAATATTGATATTACAAAAAAAATGGTATTCCTTATTGGTGACTATCTCATTGATGAAGTAAGAGATAAATACAATATTGAGTTAAGTTTTAGCGAAATTGATATAATGGCCGAGAAGTTTGTAGAAGTGGCTAAAATCAGGTACAAATGATAAAAGACTCAATAAATTTTGGTTCAAAAACTATTGAGTATAATTTAATATATTCTGATAGAAAAACTTTAGGTATAACCATTACACCAAATATGGATGTTGTGGTTAAAGCACCTATTGATGCTGATATTGAAAAGATAAAAGCTAAGGTTGTAAAAAAAGCACCTTGGATTTTGAAACAACAAAGTTATTTCTTGGCTTTCTACCCCAAAACAACAAAGCGTAAATTTATTAGTGGTGAAACACATCTATATTTAGGAAGAAACTATAAGCTAAAAGTAAATGATGAAAAACTAAAGCCAGAAAACGAAAAGAGGGAGGTGATTTTTGATAGAGGTATAATTGTAGTTTTTGCTAATGATAGTATTGATGCTGAAAAAAAGCTCAATAAATGGTATAAACAAAAATCCATTGAAAAGATAAGACCAATTGCAGAAACCATGTTTGAAAAATTTATTTCAAAGCATAAATTAGAAAATGATAAGTTTTTATTTTCATTTAGAAATATGCCTACCAGATGGGGAAGTTGTACTGCTAAAGGAAGAATTATACTCAACGTTGAGTTAATTAAAGCTCCAAAAACGTGTATAGAATATGTTATAGTCCACGAACTATGCCATTTGATATATCATGACCACACCAATAATTTCATTGATTTACAAACAAAAGAAATGCCCGACTGGGAGAAATGGAAGAATAAATTGGAAAAATTATTAGCTTAATATAAAAATCAAAACTTATGGACTCAATACAAGAATTAACTTCAGATATGTTTGACTTTGCAGATGACTCTGGCAATGAAGATTTCATGGATCTTTACAATAACTACATAGATACAGAAATATATGATTACATAGTTTCCGTTCTAAATTCTATTAATACAGATTGGCGAAAAAATATAGAACTTGGATACAATGCTCCTGAATTTATTCTTGGAATTATAAAATCCTATGAAGATGATTTTGAAGAAAACAGAAAAGAGGCTATTGAAGTTGAAATAAAATCTGATTATCAAAATATAAAAAGTTCTTCTCAAACAAATAGAGAGTATAACCTTTACCTAGAATATAAGGATGAAATATACGATATCATATATGATGAATTGGGGGATATATCCGAAGAAAAAGAGGAGGCTGAGTTTAACCTAAAATTAGCAAAATACAAGAAAGAAGATGATGAAAAAGAGTATTGGATTATAGGGTCTAAATCCTACAACAAAATTGAAGATCAAATGAAAAACTTATAAATAAACCTCAAATATAGTTTACCCAAAGTATTGATTTTTTTTAAAAAAAACTTAGATCCAACTGGCTATATCATAAAAGTCAGAAGGATTTCAAAAAGGTAAGTCATTCATAGTGGAAATGATAAAAATAAAACTCGGAATGGTCTTCTTTAATAATTTTAATCAGAATAAAATACCTTTTAAACAAGAATATTTATAATATCTAAAAAACAGAAATTAATTTAAAACCACCCTTTTAACCACCTAAAATAATAAAACCCCAGTAAATAAAGGAGTTTTAGCAATAAAATGTGCCTCCACCAGGACTCGAACCTGGATCTACGGTTTAGGAAAC
>JADGDT010000228.1 GCA_016744755.1 Ichthyobacteriaceae bacterium
TTTGCTTTTTCATCTAAGGTCCACTCTCCTAAAACTCTTCCCATCATAGACATGTAACCATCTTCTTTGAATTCTACCTGTTGATATACATCTTGCGACTTACCGTCCATTTCTACTTTAGTAAGTAGCCATTTGCCAACTATAGGTGCTTTTTTTGCTGATATACTTGCTGATATCATTAGCATTGCGAAAACTAATAGAGTAATTTTTTTCATATTTTTTGTTTTTTTGTTAGACATAACGTGTTACGTCTCTCGGTAAAGACGTAACATGTTACGTCTCTACGGATTACCACCCCAAAACAATACACGATGTACCTTTTTTTGGTGTTAATATTAATTTACGATTATTTTTATCGGGCGATATATCAAATATTCTTGTTAATGCTGAATTATCATCATCGGAGTACCCTGTTATTTCTTCTTCGTCGCCAAAAATTAAATACCTATAGCTAAATCCATCTTTATTTATTTTGTTAATCTGCACTTTTCCATAAAGGTTAAATCCTTCGCCATATCCATCTTTTTGATAAAAGATTAATGTTCTTGATTGTTCAAAATCTGTTTTGTTGGATTTTAATTGACTAAGCTGTGATTTTATTATTTTAAAATCTACTTTGTTGTAGTCGTTAACTCCTGTTTGTATTATCTTTTCTCCTTCTTGTGAGTAGAAAGGAATATTATCCGTACTTTCTAAATTAGAGGAACTAAACTCTACTTTTATACTTCCATTATATTCAGGTTTTGATTTGTTATCTTCATCAAATTTCAATTTCAATCCTGAGTAACCTTGATAAACATCTGATGAAATATATCTTAGCTCTTGTGGAATATCGAATGTGTTTTTTGGCATATCAACATCTACTTTTATTGAAGTTACTTTTTCTACCATCATCATAAAAAAACTAATTGTTGATTTTAGTTCTACACCATTCCAAGTAAGTTTCTTTGCTTTATCAGCTTTCCAATATTTACACTCTTTTCCTAAAAACTTTTTTGTTCCATTTTCTTTGAAACCTTCGGCTTTAATAAGAGCTTCTGTAACATCGTTTGTTTTTCTATTCTGATTTTGCAAATAGTAAGAATATGTAGAATTTACACCTATGGCTACTGTTGTGTCTTGGTGATTTATTGTGTAAGCTTTACTCCCAATAAGAATTATTGTTTCATATTTTTTTTCAATATCATCGCCAAGTTTAATTTCTTTTCTGATAACATCTTTCTGTTTATATCCATAATCATCGATATATTTTACATGTGTACCTCCTAGTCCAGCTTCGTATTTATACTCTATAATTGCCGATTTGAAAGGGAATATTTTCAAATGAGTTTCTTGAGCAAACATGTTTGTTACTAGAAGATAGACGATTAAAAAAAGATTATACCTCATTTGTAATTTTCTTATTTATGTTTTTTTGCGTAAGTGATAGAGGCGGTATCCTTTTTGTTGCATTTACTGAGTTTTTCTCGAAGTATTTGCAACAAAAAGATATAGCCGAAAGCACGACCCTTTTTTAGGGTTACGCCCATGTAATTACTATCTATTATTTTTCATATGTAAGTTCTATAGAGCTGATTGATGTAGCCCTAGAGCCTTCCCAACTTCCATTTTCTGGTCTAATTTGTATAAGGTAAATAACACCACTCTCTAATACGTGTGATGAATATCCGTATGTACTAGTCATATTTTCAAGATTTGTAGAATATCCGCTTGTAGTAATTCCTCCCCAGTTTCCTAAACTCCCTGCTGATTCTGATTTTTTATAAATAGAAACATTAATATCGGCATCATTAGAAAAATCGTAATAATAAACTTTCATACTCATTACTTTAGATCCTACTGGAATATTTATAGGAATGTAAAATTTATCGTTACTAGCGGCAGGAATAAAATACCCCAAAAATCTTTCGAAAACACTAGCACTTTTAGATGGCTGTATATTATAAGGGCTATAAGTAATTGTTTCTGTTTTTACAGATGTACTTAATGTTTCCCAACTAGCTTTACCATTAGCATCAGATGTAAGAACTTTACCTGCTGCTGGAGTTCCTCCTGTTACTTGCAATGTCCCATTTATTACAACTTCATTTGTAGAAAAATCACCGCCAATAAGTGGCGTGTCAGAATCAGAGCTTTCTATGTATAGTTTATTGCTCCCTACTTCGTTGTGACCAGCCTTATATCCAATGAAGATATTATTAGCTCCTTTTGTTTTGTACCCAGACCTACTACCTAAAGATGTATTTCTACCTCCATCTTTATTGTAAAATAATGTACTCATACCTAAGGCTACATTTTCGCTACCCCCTGTAAGATTAGATAATGATTG
>JADGDT010000229.1 GCA_016744755.1 Ichthyobacteriaceae bacterium
CATTGAAAAAGCTAAATCTGTTTTTAATATTTTTTGATTCCCTTTAGGGCTAGGGCAAAACAAAAAATATAAAATTGTGGTGATTATTAGAATATAGCCTTGCTTTCTACATTTCAATAATTCTATCAACTCCTTCTAGGCTCGTTTGCCTATGAGCAATAATCATCATAGTTAATCCTTGTTTAGAAAGCTTACGTATAGATTCGTTTATTTCTATTTCTGTTTGTGGGTCTAGTGCTGATGTGGCTTCATCGAAAAACAACACTTCAGCATCAAAGTACAAGGCTCTTGCTATACCTACTCTTTGTCTTTGTCCTCCACTAAGTTGAGCTCCACGTTCTCCTACTCTAGTATTTATTCCTTCCGATAGTGTTGTTAATAATCCCAAAAGGCTAGCTTGCTCCATTACTCTATCAATTTTTTTGAAATCGATATCTTTTTCATCAACTCCAAAAGCAATATTCTCGGCAAGTGTAGCATCTAGTAAATAAACTTCTTGCTGTACGTAGCCTAGTTTCTTTTGCCATGCTTTTACATTGTTATCATCAATTGTAATACCATCAATTTTTAAAGTTCCTGATGTTGGCGAAAGGAAACCTATAACAATATTCATTAAAGTAGTTTTACCGCCACCCGATTGTCCACGGAAACCAATAACTTCACCTTTTTTAATCGTTAGACTGAAGTTATTTATCAGATTTGAATCGGCTTTAGGATATTTGAAAGATATATTGTTTAGAATTATTTCTTCATCAAAAGTAAGATTAGATTTTTTCTGAAGTTCTTCTATTTTAAAATCGTTTACTTGTTCAATTATTGGCAATGTATATTGAGCTACGTTAATCCCATTTAAAGAAATCATAATCCTATTAATTGAAGGCATAATTCTATAGGCAGCTACAGCATAAACTCCTAACAATGCCGCCAGGCTCTCTTTCGATGGCATGTATAACAACCCGTAAACTATAATTGCAAATATTGAAGATACCATGGTTGTTTCTATGAGCTTAGTTGGTATAAGGTTATAAACAACAGTACTAATGGATACACGTTTAAATTCAGCCATGTTACCTGTCATGCGCCTTTCGAAGTATTTATATGTTCCATTAATTACAACATCAACATATCCGAATATAGATTGGAATATACTTTTTGCTATTTCGGGAGCTACTTCATTTTTGTCATCTCCTAGTTTTTTAATCTTAGCTTTTGTGAGTTTATAAAACAGTGTAAATACTGGAACTATTGTAACAGAAAGTAAAACTAAAATACCCGGGTTTATTGCAATAATTGCAACCACAATTAGTAGCAATAAAACTATTTCGTTAAAGAGGTTAAATGTGCCAAGAACTATTTGTTGAGCAAACACTTGTGGAACAGTAAAAATATCTCTGTTAATAATATTAGAGTTGGTTTCTTTAAAAAATAAAAAACCTTTTGTGTTGTAGTATTTATGAAGTCTTATCATAAAATACTCCATAATATTGAAAGATAAAGTAGTTTGATGTTTCTGTATTAATAAACCAACTATATTCTTGAAAATTATCATGAGAACTACAAAACCAGCAATACTAATAATAAAAGCATTTTCGGAAGTAAAACCGAGGTAATTATATATAGCACTTAAATATTGATTTTCAGTTACAACATTATCTTTCAATATAACTGCAAACAGAGGTAGCAAAGAAGCTAGTCCTACTAACTCTAAAAGAGAGTTGAAAAACAATAGAAATATGGAAATAACTCCTTGCTTTTTGAATTTTGTAGGGAGTACTTGTTTTATTTGTTTTATGGTGTCGGTAATTATCATCCGCTGATTACGCTGATTTTCGCAGATTTACACCTGCGGTGTTTATATTATTTGAAATATCCTTCATTGATTATTCGTTTCTTCTGTAAGCTTTTGGTTCCAAAATTAACTAATAGCCCTAATTTTATTTTAGTTGCTTTTAAATAATTTAATACTTGTGCCTCTTCGTTAGTTGTTAGATTTGAAATTGCTTTTGTTTCTACAATTATTTCGTTGAAGCAAATAAAATCTGCTATATAATACTTCTTTAACAGCTTTCCTTTATATTCAATTGGTAAGTGTACTTCTCTTTTATATGGAATATTCCTAAGTTTAAATTCTTCTTCAAGAGCTTCTTGATAAACTGCCTCAAGAAATCCATTGCCTAAAGTTTTGTGTACTTCAAAACAAGCACCAATAATCTCGTAGGTTTTATCTTCATACAAATAACTCATAGTATTGAATATAAATGCCAAAGGCATTATTAATCTGCGTTCATCAGTGTAATCAGCGGACGGCTTCGCC
>JADGDT010000230.1 GCA_016744755.1 Ichthyobacteriaceae bacterium
CCAATAAAAGATACCGACTACAAATTTATGTTTCAATACAATATAGAAAATAATTCTTTAGAGTCTAAGTTTGATTTTACTTGTAAGAAAAACTCAAATGTGCCTTTATATGTAGGCGAATTAATTGAGATTGATGCAACCTACTTATCTGCTGAAAAACATGAAGAAATTTCAGAAGAAGCATCTTTCGTTTATCCTAATCCTACTACTGGATATATCAGTATAAATTCTGATGTTGAGGTTTCAAGTATAGAAATATACAATCAATTAGGACAATTAGTTTCATCAAACTTCAGAAAGCAAAGTATTGATATTTCAAACTTAAATTCAGGGATTTACATTATTAGATTATCTGATAAAAATGGAACAATTAGAACCCAGAAAATAATAAAAAAATAGAAACTTAATTATATCAACTAGATATAAACTCACACGACACGAGCAAAAGCGACTGCGTGTAACCAAAATATAAAAAATATGAACTCACACGACACGAGGCGTATGCCGACTGCGTGTAACCAAAATATAAAAAATATGAACTCACACGAAATAGATTTCAAAATTTACGGAGACGATATGCAATTCGTAGAAATAGAATTAGATCCACAAGAAACTGTAATGGCAGAGCCAGGTGCCATGATGATGATGAACGATGCCATAGAAATGAATACCATTTTTGGTGATGGAAGTAAAAAAGACGAAGGTTTTATGGGTAAACTTTTCTCTGCTGGAAAACGTGTTCTTACAGGAGAAAATATGTTTATGACAGCTTTTACTAATCAAGGTAATGGTAAACAACATGTTTCTTTTTCGGCTCCTTATCCAGGTACAATTATCCCATTAGATTTAAGCGACCATCAAGGTAAGATTATTTGTCAGAAAGATTCTTTTTTATGTGCAGCCAAAGGAGTAGCTGTGGGTATGGAGTTTACTAAAAAACTAGGAGCAGGGTTCTTTGGAGGAGAAGGCTTTATACTTCAAAAATTAGAAGGAGATGGAATGGCATTTGTTCATGCTGGAGGTACACTTTACAAACGAGAATTACAAGCAGGCGAAGTGTTAAAAGTAGATACTGGTAGTCTAGTTGCCTTCACCAAAAATGTAGATTACGATATACAAATGGTTGGAGGAATTAAAAATACCTTATTTGGAGGCGAAGGTTTTTTCTTAGCTCGTATGCAAGGTCCTGGTACTGTTTGGGTACAATCTTTACCACTAAGTAGCTTGGCAAGTCGTATAGTTTCTGCAGCGCCAAAAGCTGGAGGTACACGCCAAGGCGAAGGAGGAATATTAGGAAGTATTGGCGATATGATTGACGGAAATGATTATTAATAATCTGAGTTAGAAAAAAGAACAAATAAAACTCAAAAAACAATAAATACTATTAATTAAACCTTAAACAATTAAAAATGAAAAATTTATTTAAAATTTCACTTGTTATTATAGCTGTAATGGCTTTTTCAACTAATAAAGCTAATGCCCAACAGATGGCTGTAGGCGGGGGATTAGTTTATGCCTCTTCTATAAATAGTCTAGGAATTAGCTTAAATGGAAGTTATCAATTTACCGATCAGTGGAGTGCTGCTCCAGCATTTACATATTTCCTTAAAAAGGATGATTATTGGACAAGAATGGCACTAGACTTAGATGCCAATTATCTTTTTAAAGAAGTAGAAGGTATGGGAGGTTTATATGGAATAGGAGGACTAGCTCTTGTATTTGATAGTTTTAATCTTGATAACTCTATCTATGGATCTGATTATAATTATACAGATACATCTGTAGGTTTGAATTTAGGTATAGGATTTAATTATGCTTTAGCAGAAAAAATGACAATTGCACCTGAACTTAGATATACTATTATGAACGGAGGCTTTCTAAGAATAGGCGCTAAATTTATGTATAGCCTATAAATACATAATTGTAATAAGTAAACACTTGAATCTAACCCTTTCAAGTGTTTATCTTTTTGGAATTAGTTTTTAACTAATAAGAGAAAACACTATTACCCTTAATAATTACAAATATGAAAACAAAATTACTAATTTTATTCATCCTTTTTACCTCAAGTATATTTGCACAACAAACAGATATTAAAGATTCAAATTTCGAAGATGCATTAATAAAACTTGGGTATGACGATGTAATTGATGGTAGTGTTACTACGGCAAACATCTCAAGTATTAAAACTTTAAATGTTTCTAACTATGGTATAATTTCTTTAGAAGGAATAAAAGATTTCTCTGCATTAGAAAATTTAGACTGCTCTGATAATAAAATAAATGAGCTCGATTTGC
>JADGDT010000121.1 GCA_016744755.1 Ichthyobacteriaceae bacterium
ATTTCAATAAGTTTAGAGAATACCAATGCTAGATCAGAATATCTACGCACTAAAAATCAGATATTTATATAATAAACGCTATTATTAACTATAGCCTTAATCGTTAATAAAAAGAATGAGTATTCTAAATAATATATTGGTATTAATCTTATTTCTTCTCACATCTTCTAGTTGTGAAGAGGATGAAAAGAAAGACGGTGGAATAATTACAGAACCCGAGGTGATTTTCAAAAATCCTGTTTTTGAACCTTCGTTTGCTGATCCTACTTTTTTGAGAGATGATGATGGTACTTTTTATGCTTATTCTACCGAAGAAGATTGGAACGATGGTAATGGAGATAAAATTATACCAATAGTTAAATCAACAAATTTGGTTGATTGGGAATATGTAGGTAATGCCTTTTCTTCACGTCCAGATTTTGTGAATGATGGAAACCACAGATGGGTGTGGAGTCCTGATGCTGTAAAACACGATGAAAAATACTTTTTGTTTTATTCTCTTTCGTATGGCGAAGATAGTAAAGCTGGTATTGGAGTATCGTGGAGCGATAAACCCGAAGGACCCTTTAGTGATAATGGTGAATTATTGAGAAGTGATAAGATAGGAGTAGAACATTCTATTGCTCCATTTTTTATAGAAGATAATGGAAGGTATTATACATTCTGGGGAAGTTTTAGAGGTATTTATGGTATAGAGTTAGAATATGATTCTTCAGTACCAACTTTCAGAATAAAGGGAGAAAAATTTCAGGTTGCAGGTCTACATTTCGAAGGTCCTAGAATATCAAAAAAAGGAGATTATTACTATTTCATATCATCAAACGGTCATTGTTGTACTTGGCCCGAAAACTGGTACAACATAAGAGTAGCTAGAAGTAAAAGCTTAAAAGGTCCATATCTTGATAAAAATGGTAAGGGAATAATGAGTATGACTACAGCGCAACCACACGATGGAACTGTTATTTTAATAGCAGAAGAATATCAAGAATTTAGTAGATGGATAGAATTCGCAGGGCCTGGGCAGAACACAAAAATTATTACTGATGACAATGGTAACGATTGGATAATGTACCATGCCATAGATAGAAATGAACCTTGGTTAAGACCTAATTTTATTAGAAGACCGTTGATTTTAAGTCAGGTAAAATGGGTTGATGGATGGCCAGAAATTATGTATAAATATAATGAGGTTAATCCAAAATTTGAATAAGTATAAATTTTGGAAAAATTGTTTAAATATCAATATAACAGACAACAATGATTAGATTATTTAATTTGATAGTGCTTTTTGCTATACTATCAGCTTGTACAAAAGACTCAGTTGAGGACAGTGAAAATGTTATCAAAAAAGAGTCGTTACCAGCTGTAAGAATAGCTTGGGATTATAGCTCTTTACAAAAACTTGTGCCATTATCTGGCAATACAATAGCGTACTCAAGTTATGCTAGGATGATAGAATTAGATAATGGAGATTTTATATGTGTTTACGAAGCTGATGGGAATGTTGATATGATTCGTTCTTCAGACAAAGCTGAATCGTGGACTCAACCAATGAGGATAGTTACTTTTAGTAATAACAGGTTTATGGCCGTGCCTGAAGTAATTCAACTTACAAATGGTGATATTATTATTTCTTATAATCCACGTCCTGGGCAACCTTTTTCCGAAGATAGACCATTTGCAATACATACCAAAATATCGACAGATAATGGTGCAACATGGGGTGTAGAAAATGTAATATACGAAGGAGGAATTACATTTGAAACTGGGTGTTGGGAACCAAATATTTTAGAACTCCCTGATGGAGAATTGCAATTATATTTTGCTAATGAAACAGATTTTACTTCAAGCCACGAGCAGAATATAAGTATGTTCCGATCATCTGATAATGGAGAAACTTGGGGAGAAAGAGAGATTGTTTCTTTCAGTCCAACATCAAGAGATGGTATGCCTGTTACAGTATATTTAGAAGAAACAGGTGAAACAATTATGGCCATAGAAGATAATTATGCTAATAACTTTAAACCAGCCATTATTAGAACTTCAGATAATTGGAAAAACGCACCTGTAGGTAGGAATACTACCGATAGAGTTTACGCACTAAATCACGATCAGAGAACACCTACTTACCAAGGTGCGCCTTATTTAAGAAAATTACCTTCTGGAAATATTGTATTAGGATATCAAGGAACCGATGGAGAGAGAGATCACGATATAAGTAATGCATGTTTGTTGGTTGAAGTTGGAGATAAAACAGGGCGTAGTTTTCATAACAACACAAAACCCTTTAATGTACCTACAGGTAAATATGGTTTGTGGAATTCTTTATCTGTAATGGATGGAAAAGTTTGGGGACTTACTGCTACAAATGCATATTCCAATCAATCAGAAATATGGACAATCTCTGGTTATGAAATTACAGGTTATAATATTCCTCAAGGAGAAATTGTAGCTTCTACTAATCATTATCCATTTTTTGTTGGCCATAAAGAGAGTACTAATGTAGGAGTAAGATTGGGTTACGACGATTCTAATTTATACTTAAAAGCAGTAGTAAAAGACGAAGCAGTTTTTAATAAAGATGGAATTACGTTCAGTTTTGATACAAATAATATATCATCCGAAGCGCCTTCTAAAGAAATTTTTAAAATTCTAGTAACAGCCGATGGAGAAATTATTTCGAAAGAAGGTTACAACGGAAAGTGGGAAGATGCAAATATTGAAACTAAGAAATTAAACGTTACAAAAACATCCGATGGATATGAAATAGATATGACTGTGGCTTGGAGTAGTATTGGTGGCAAACCTGCAACTGGCGAGAGAATAGGTTTTTCGGTTAGTTTATCGGAGTACAAAATAGAAAGTAGAGTAAGTTATGTTGAGCAGTTAATAATGTGTGAGGCAGACAAACCTTATACATGGGCAACAATCAGACTATAAAAAGAATGTTTCTAAAATAATTTAATACAAACTATATAATATGAGAAATATAATCAAATCATCAATTTCAATTTTAGCACTTACTGCTTTAATTTCATGTGGTAATTCTACAGAAAAGCAGTCAGAAGTTAAGAAAGAAGAGAAAAAAGAAGTTGCAACTCAGTGGAGTGTAGAAAAAGCACAAGAATGGGGAGCTAAACAACCTTGGTTAGTTGGGGCAAACTTTGGTCCAAGTGATGCATCAAATCAGTTGGATATGTGGCAAAAAGATACATGGAATCCTGAGTTGATAGATAAAGAACTTGGTTGGGCAGAAGAAATTGGATTTAATACAATACGTGTTTATCTACACTATTTCCCATATCGCGATGATAAAGATGGTTTCTTACAGCGTATGGATCAATTCTTAGAAATTTCTGCGAAGCACAACATCAAACCAATGTTTATATTTTTTGATGATGTTTGGAATCCTTATCCAGTAGCGGGTAAGCAACCAGAACCAAAGAAACATTTGCATAATGCTGGTTGGGTACAATCTCCAGGACATGATATTCTTTGGAATCCTGAGCGTCATATTGAACTTAAACCTTACGTGCAAGATGTAATGAATCGTTACAAAAACGATGATAGAGTATTGCTTTGGGATTTGTATAACGAACCTCAAAACACTAATAATAATGCCTATCACGAGAACGATAAAGGAAAAGAGAAATTCTCTATGATGCTTTTAAAAGAAGTTTTTGTTTGGGCTAGAGAAGTTAATCCATCTCAACCAATTACATCGGCACCTTGGATAGGCGAATGGGTTGATGAAACAAAAATGACAGAATTTCACAAATTCATGTTCAATCATTCTGATATTATTACTTATCACAATTATAACGATATAGCTGATTTCAAAAGAGTATCAGAGCCTTTAAAAAGATATAACCGTCCAATGATTTGTACTGAGTATATGTCGCGTGGTAACAAGAGTTTATTTGAAACTCACCTGCCTTACATGGCCGAAAATAATATTGGAGCTATTAACTGGGGATTAGTTGCTGGACGTACACAAACTATATATCCTTGGGATTCGTGGGAAAGAGAATATACTGCAGAACCTGAACTTTGGTTTCATGATATTTTCAGAAAAGATGGTTCAATTTACAAGCAATCAGAAGTTGATTTAATAAAGAAGCTTACTAACGACAAAAACGGAAAGAAATAATTGTGAGTCAGATCTCTGAGCGAATTTAGCTCCTCAGAGAGTTGATAATTACAAATAAAGGCCGTTGGAAAGAGGCTCAAAACATTTCCTTTAAACAAACTATAAATATCCTTAACCAAACCTTATTTGCTTCTTTTAATAGAGAAAGGAAGAAGGTTTGGGAAGGGAACAAAAAACAATTTAATTATGAGAAAATTAATTTTTACAATTTTGACCACCATGCTGTTTACTGCAGGGTCATTTGCACAAACTATGATTCATCATTTACCACTTACAAGTGATGCCAATGATGTAGTTGGTAGCCTAAATGGAACACTAAACAATGTTGCCTTCGGTGCCGAAGGAGCAGAATTTACAGGAAGTTGGGATGATGCAACTTTAAGTTATATTAGTATTCCAACTTTTGTAACTGGAAAAGCATCTATAACAATTTCTGTTTGGTTTAAACCAGAATATGACGATAATCACTGGAGAGCATTATACGCTTTAGGCTCTGCTGCAGATAATCATTTAAGAGTTTTACCTATGAATGGGGAAGACAAAATGGATATAGGAATACGTGTACAAGATAACGGACAAGATGTAGATAGACGTTTCCGTAGAGATTTTACTTTGAGTCAAAATGAATGGCATCAATCTGTAATTACAATTACACCTACTAAAATTATTAGCTACATTGATGGTATAAGGGCAATTATTATAAAACCAGGAGTTAGTTTATTTTCCATAAATGATATCGCGAATAAAATTGGCGGTAATTTTTTCAAAGATCCTTTCATGGGAGAAATGAAAAATTTTAAAGTTTATGATAATATCATGAATGATGATGAAGTGGCAAAAATGTACGTCGAAAGTAATCAATCAGCAAGTATTGTAGGTGCTTATTCTGTTACAAGCCTTACTCAGCATCTGCAAGCTTAGATGCTTCATTAAATAGTATAGGAACTGTATATATCGTAGCTAAACCTTTTGGGTCTGATGCACCAGATGCAACTGAGATGAAAACTAGTACATATACAATTTCTTTTGCTTCAGGTGAAGAAAATACGATTAAACGATTTAATATACCTAGCGGACTTACACCTGCAACAAAATATGATGTTTATTACATGGGAGTTAGTGATGATGGAAATTCTGAGACTACCATTTCTAAAGTTGAAGCTACCACTCTTGCAGATAATAGTATTGTTTACCGTTGGCCATTAGAAAACGATGTATTAGAAGCTAACGGAAGCGGAAAAGATGCTACTATTGATGGTACAGTAAATTTCTTAAATGATACAGAAAAAGGAAAAAGTGTAACAGTACTAGAAGATGGGTTCTTAAAACTACCTTCTGTTATACAAGGAATGAATGAGACTACTATTTCTATTTGGTTTAGAACTGATGAAAATAGAATATGGTCTAAACTGTTCTCTTTCGGACGAGGTGGTCAACCATGGGATGGTGGTTATAGAGAAGGATTATGGTTAACTCCATATAGTGATATTGATGGTGGAGAACCAGCAGATCCACTTTTCTTTGAGTATTCTGGGTTAGATGAAGATAATAACTGGACGATTTCAGATCCTTGGATTAAGGGAGTACATACTAGTCATCCTGCAGTTGGAGAATGGCATCATTTTGCAGTTTCTATTTCTGAACTAGAATTTATTGCTTATATGGATGGCGTTGAAATTTTAAGAGAGGATTTAATTATTGACTTAGCCGAGATAACAGATACAGAAAATTACATAGGTAAAGGATATTGGGCAGATGCATTGTTTAAAGGTGCAGTAAGTGATTTACAGATTCATTCAAAAGCTCTTTCTCAAGAAGAAATTGGGGTTATAATGAATGGAGGAAATCTTGGGTCTGAAGAAACAGCTAAAGCAGAAGCTTCAATAAAAATGTATCCAAATCCAGCAAAGAACAATGTTACTATTTCTGCCAAAGAATTTAATTCTGTTGAAATATTTAATTCTCTAGGTCAATCTGTTATGGAATTGAATGGAGGTAAAGATATTGAAGTTAATACTTCAAAATTCAATACAGGAATTTACATAGTTAGGTTTAGTAATGATGATGTTTCAGTTGCTAAGAGACTAGTTATTAAATAACAATATATTATTAGTTATTGTTAATCTGATGAGGAGGTTGATCTTTCCTCATCAGATTTATTCATAAATATAAATTTTTAAAGTTGGAAAAGTAAATTAAGGAATTTAGAAAATAATAGAGTATTAGATTATTCAGGTTTTATTAATTAGAAATTAGATTAGTCTTTTTTAATTAATTACAACCAGATTAAAAGTCTTATTACCAATATCATAACTAATCCATAAGTAATGCTATTTTCAATATTAATATTTTAATCAAAAGCAAGAGATGATGAAATTAACGACAAGTGTTTTTCTGATGGTCATAGCAATGGTATTTTTCACTTCATGCAATAAGGATGAAGAGCCAGAGAACCCATCACCGCCAGATCCAACAGTAAAAAAATATACAAACCCAATTTTTGAACCTGTAATAGCCGATCCAGCAGTACTAGATAATCGTGCTGTAGATGGGTATTTCTACGTTTATGGCACTCAAGATAATTGGGGCACAGCCGATGGCGAAAGAATAGTTCCAATCCTTAGATCTACAGACCTAATAAGTTGGGAAGATATGGGAGATGCTTTTGATAGCCAACCAAATTGGAATATTGGACAAAACCTTGTGTGGGCTCCCGATGTAAAATATCGAGATGGTAAATATTACATGTACTATTCTCTATCAGTTTGGGGAGGTAGCAACCCTGCATTGGGTGTTGCTGTATGCGACTCTCCTGATGGTAAATATACCGATTTAGGAAAAATATTAGATAGTAATGATAGTGGAGTTCCGAATTCTATAGACCCATACTTTTTTACAGATACTGATGGACAGAGTTATATTTTTTGGGGAAGTTTCAACGGCTTATATGGAGTACCTATGGAAGCTGATGGTATTACTGCCAGAATAAACGAAAAGTTCAGGTTTGCAGGTAATGCATTTGAGGCACCTTATATCTTCATAAAAGATGGTTACTACTATTTCTTAGGATCGGTAGGTTCGTGTTGTGATGGTGATAGAAGTTATCATGTTACGGTTGCAAGATCAGAATCCCTTAAAGGCCCTTACCTCGATATTAATGGCAATGATATTATGAATGCCATGGATTGGAATTATGGTAATAACGATGTGAAAAATGTGAATGCTTTATATGCAGGCCGTACAATGATAGCTCCTGGTCATAATTCCGAAATAGTGAAAGATGACGATGGACAAGATTGGATTTTATATCATGCAATTGTAAAACCGAATTATAATTTACCTAATGGTTCAGCACGTAGACCTTTATTTATTGATAAAGTTATTTGGGATGACAATGGTTGGCCAAAGATAGGTGTTAATGGTACTCCTTCTGAATACGAAACTGAAGTACCTATTTTTAATGAATAAAATAATAATGAAGTTAGCAATGATAAAAATGTTATATCTATTTCAAATATTAATAATTGCCATAAGCTTTTCGTCTTGTTCAAAAGATGAAACAGGAGAGGGTGTTAAACCAATAGATCCAGATAAACCTGTAGCTACTGGTCATTACCGTAACCCTATTTTTGTAGATCAAGAGGTTGATGCAATTGGAGGCGAAGGTATTGCTGATCCTTCAACTTTTCGTTGGATGGGTAAGTATTATTTAATGACTACTCAGTATTACAAGAACGGATCTGGATATGATGGATTCAAAATTTGGGAATCGACTGATTTGGTAGATTGGAAATATAAAACAGAGATTGATGTAAAAGATTTTGGATGGGATGTACTTTGGGCTCCAGAGATGTATTATTACAGAGGAGCATTCTACATTTATTTATCTGGACCAGGTGGAAAAATGGCTGTTTGGAAATATGAACTTCCAATAAGTGAAGAGAACCCTGAACCTTTTGGTGATAATTCAAATTGGGTTGCTGTTACTCACGATTTTTTACAAGCTCCCGATCATGCCATTGATGGATCTATTCTCATAGAGCCAAATGGCGATAAATATGCTTTCTTCTCGGGTATGCACGGTGTGAAATATAGAAAAATAAACTCAATGGAAGATGGCACAGGAGGATCTATAATTCAACTTACACAATGTGTTGTAAATAATATACCCAAAGATTCATATGTAGGCGATCCAGGATGGACAGAGTCACCAACGGTATTTAAAATGAATGGAAAATATTACCTAACCTACACAGGTAATCATTACCTAAGACCCGATTATCAAGTGCATTTAGCTGTTGGTAGTTCTATAACAAATTTAAATCCAATATCTAATAATCCTTGGATATCGCGTACTTATGGAGATTGGACTGGTACAGGAAATAGCTATCCTATTTTAGCACCCAACCTAAAAGATTATTACTACACCTATCATGCAAAAAGTGGTTATAGAATTACTCCTGCTGACAAAATTTCACGAGCATTGATGCTTGATAAAGTTGAGTTTAAAGATAATGGTATAGAAACAAAAGCTCCCACTTTTGAGGATGAGCCAATACCTATGCACGCAGATTATGAAAATGATTTTGCTTCTGGATTAGACGGATTTACTCAAGAGGGTTCAGCTGTTTGGACACCAATTAACAGTTTCGCTCTAAAAGTTGATGCAACTGAAGGTTGGAATCACAGAATTTATTCCGATGAAACTACAGCCAACAATTTTGTTGTAGAGGCATCTGTCCGTATGGATGTTGTATCTAGTACTGGCTTGCCAAAAGTAGCATTTATTCAAGGTAATGAAGGTGTAGATCCTAACCTGTTGGTAGGTTTAGATGCAAGTGATGGAAAAAGTAGACTTGTAATTTACGATACTAAAAATCAGTGGCAAAATATTGTAATGCCAGATAGCTTCGATGTAAAAGACTGGACTGATATCAGAATAGAAAAAGGAGGTTCATCACTTAGAATATATGTGAATAATATAGATGTTTTAGAAAAAACAATCGAAGATTTCGAGAGCGCAAGTGTTGGTTATATGGCCGAGAGTTGTACAGCTAATGTATCGTGGTTGGCCTTTTCCAATATTTAAAAATTAACTAAAATAATATCAAAATGAAAAAATATTTTATTGCAATTATTGCATTACTCACTACTCTTACAGCATGTAACAACGATGTGAGTAAAGAAAAAGCAACAAAAAAGGAAGTTAAGAACAATTGGGAAATGGATGTTAATGGGAAAATGGCAAAGCTTTTCACA
>JADGDT010000231.1 GCA_016744755.1 Ichthyobacteriaceae bacterium
ATTGAAGCCTTAGTATCTATCAAAAAAGAAATTATAGCCGTTGGCAAAGGCGATTGCGATAAAACAAATAACGTTCTTAAAAATGCACCTCACACATTAGAGATGCTTACTAGCAACGAATGGGATTTGCCATACACACGTCAACAAGCAGCTTATCCTCTAGAATGGATTGCCGATAATAAATTCTGGCCAACAGTACGTCGTGTAGACGATGCATTTGGCGATAGAAACCTAGTTTGTGCATGCGAGCCAATTGAAAGCTACATGGACGAAGGTAAATTTGATTTTGCCGAAAGAGGATAACCAAAAAGTCACACCCTCACTAATATTCACACAATTGATAGTGAGGGCGTTGACTAATTAATAGATACCTTCAGAGTTTCGCAAGAAATTTTGAGGGTATTTTTTTTTAGCGTGTCCTTCCGCGAGCTACAGGTCGCGTCATCCGCTATATCTTTTTTTTTCGCTACACTTCAAAAAAAGGATGCCGCTACTACCGCTCACGCAAAACTAGATACACCATAACAAATCCAATGTAGAGAGGAGGCAAGGTATATTTTTGCTATAATCATTCCTTCTTCTTATTATAAATACTTGGCAGTGCTAACTCGTACTTCACTGCTATAATTCTGATAATGATAATCACAGTAATAGATATTATTTCATTCCAAAACTTATCTAATCCAAAGAAAACACCACCCATGTAAAACATACCGCCAATTAAACTAGCAGTAGCATAAACTTCCTTATGAAAAACTACAGGTATCTCGTTTACTAAAATATCACGTATTACTCCTCCAAACGACCCTGTCATAACTCCAAGAGAGAGTACAATCACTGGATCTAGTTTAAACCTTATTCCTATTTCTATACCTATAATTGTAAAAATTGCTAGCCCTATAGTATCAAACAACGATAATGTTCGTCTTAGATAAGCAATTCTCTCTTTAAACAAAACTGCAACTAAAGCACCAGCCATTATCACATAAACATAAACAGAATCTTCCATCCAAAATACTGGATTTCTACCTATAAGCATATCTCGTAATGTACCACCTCCTACAGAAGCTACAAATGCTACTATAAAAACTCCAAAAGGATCTAGACGCTTACTCATAGCCGTTGATGCTCCTGATATGGCAAAAACAAATACACCAATTATATCTATAATAGTTACAACTTCATCCAAAACAAATATTTTTTAAATTTTTATAAAAATAACAAATCAGCTCAATATAATGTAACAAAACCATTATAATAGATTGTTGTTATATGAATAGAATTTAGTATCATTGTAATTGATTATAACAATAATAATATCATCACATATATACCATTTATAGTATGACTATCACACAATTAGAATATGTATTAGCAGTAGCTACTCATAGAAATTTTACTCTTGCATCAGAAAAATGCTTCGTTACTCAACCAACTTTGAGTATGCAAATTCAGAAACTTGAAGATGAACTAGATATTCAAATTTTCGACAGGTCTAAAAAACCAATTAAGGTTACTAAAATTGGAGAATCAATTGTTGAGCAAGCTCGTACAGTAATCAACGAATCAAAACGTATTTCGGATATAGTAGATAGCGAAAAAGGTAAAATTTCTGGCGATTTCAAAATTGGAATTATTCCAACAATTATACCTACTCTACTTCCTTTGTTCCTGAAAACTTTCATGAAACGTTACCCCGAAGTAAAAATAACAGTTGAAGAATTACAAACACACCAAATAGTAAAACAACTAAAAGATGGTGTAATTGATGTAGGTATAGCAGCTACTCCCCTCGAAGAGGATAGTATTTTTGAAAAACCTATTTACTACGAACCATTTGTAGCTTTTTTACCAAACAACCACAGATTATCTAGTAAAAAAAGATTGAGCTCTAACGATCTTGAACTTACAGAAATGTTGCTTTTGGAAGATGGTCATTGTTTCAGAAACAATATCATCAACTTGTGTAAATCGGATCAAGAATTACACTTATCAAAATTAAATCTTGAAACAGGTAGTTTCGACGCTTTGGTACAATTAACTAAAGATGGCTTTGGATATACTCTACTCCCTTACTTACATACGAAAAGGATGAAGTTAGAAGATGAAAAAAACTTAAAGGAATTTGAGAAACCTTTTCCTGCAAGAGAAGTGAGTATTGTTTACGGAAAAAGCCAATTGAAACTTCAAATTATTGAAGCACTGAATAAGACTATTACTTCAATAATAAAAGGGGTCATACT
>JADGDT010000232.1 GCA_016744755.1 Ichthyobacteriaceae bacterium
TTGTCCTAAAATAAAAGAAGAACGTCCTGCTGTACAACTCTGTTCAGAATAGTAATCGGTAAACATCATGCCTTCGTTAGCTACACGGTCTATATTTGGTGTTTGATAACCAACTAAACCATGCGTATAAGCACTTATGTTAGATTGTCCAATATCGTCACCCCAAATTACTAGGATGTTTGGTTTTTTTTGAGCTTCAACATTAAATGATGCCAAAAACATTAAAATCCCTAATAAAGGAATTAGCTTAATTTTTTTCATAAATTGTATTTTTAGTTAAGAATTACACAAGTTAATCAAATTTAATAAAATCAAATTGAGGTTTCATAAAAAAAAGATGAATTTTATGATAATATTATAAATAAAAATTATTGTCTTTTGTAATTTGGAGCTTTATTAATATTAATCATCCAGTCTAAAATTAATGTTCACTTTTATAAAAGAAAATCTAATTATAGCTTGGCGTTCTGTTAAGAGTCAGCCATTACGTACTACACTAACAGTTCTTATAATTGCCTTTGGAATTATGGCTTTAGTAGGAATACTAACGGCTGTTTCATCCATGAAATCATCTATATCTCAAAGTTTTGCTACCATGGGGGCAAATACTTTTGCTATACAGCATAAAGGGATGACAATAAGAATAAACAACAAAAGAATAAAGCCCAAAGATAACCCCATTATAAAATACGATGAGGCGATGAAATTCACTGAGAAATTCAATTCAGAATCAGTAGCATCGGTATATTTTATTGCTGCAGGTAGTGGAACTTTAAAGTTCGAAGAAACAAAGACTAATCCTAATATTGCCATTTGGGCAGGAGATCATAACTACATAAACACAGCTGGGTTTGAAATAGAAAAAGGTCGTGCAATATCTAAACAGGATGTAGAGAATAATGCTCATGTTGTTGTTCTTGGACCTGAAACAGCTACCTCGTTAATGAAAAAAGCTAATCCTGTTGGTAAGGTAATTTCAATAAGAGGAGAAAAATTTAAGGTGATTGGTTTAACAAAACACAAAGGTTCTGGTATGAACTTTGGGGGAGATAGATCGGCATTCATTCCTATTAGTACAGCTAGAGCAACTTTTTCTAGACCAAAAATTAGTTTCGATATAAATGTTATGGCATCTGATAAACGAATTCTAGATTTGGCAATTGGAGAAGCTACAGCTGTAATGCGATCTGTAAGAAAATTAAATCCAAGGCAAGAAGATAATTTCAATATAACAAAAAGTGACAACCTTGCTAAGATGATAATTGATCTTACATCTTCTTTTACAATAGCTGCAATATTTATAGGAACAATTACTCTTTTTGGAGCATCAATTGCACTTATGAATATTATGCTTGTATCTGTAACCGAACGTACTAAAGAAATTGGAGTGCGAAAAGCTGTGGGTGCAAATAGGTCTACTATTGCATTTCAGTTTTTATTCGAGGCAATTGTTATCGGGCAACTAGGAGGAATACTAGGTATTATTTTCGGTATAGGAGTAGGTAACGGAATAGCAGCAATGCTGGAAACAATGTTTATTATTCCTTGGGCAGAAATTCTACTAGCTTTTGTAGTAACATTTATTGTAGGTGTACTTTCGGGAATTTATCCTGCAATAAAAGCATCGCGTCTTGATCCTATTGAAGCTCTTAGATACGAGTAAGATTATATTTGTAATTATTTAAAAGTGTCAAAAGTTAAAAAGAAATAAAAATATCGAGATTTAAACCTAACAATTGAGCCTCGATATTTTTTTGTGCTATATACTTCTATCACATACGCGGTGTTTACTTTTTTTAAAACAGGATAATTTACGTTAAACGTTAATTTTGAATATTATTTATCTTGAAGTCTTATTATTTCACTATCTGAAATAAGTTTCTTTTTAAGAAATGTTGGTAATAATCTTTGTACTATGTCCCCTATTTTCTTTTCATGTAGTAGTTTGTCTATTTCATCCATAAGATTAATATTTTCCGTATTTATCCTCAATCTTCTTTCTCCATAATTCTTCATAGATATCTATAAGTTTTTTTCTTGAGAATCCATACTTGTAGCAATACTATCAATTTTTTCTCTTTTAAATTTACTGTATTCTACAAAATCCTCATTGATTTCATAGCTGTCCGAAAGTTTTCAAAAAAAGGATATCTAAGTTTGTAACATTCACATTTTAAATCCTATAGAGTTCAAGTTCACGAAAAACTTACCT
>JADGDT010000122.1:0-2890 GCA_016744755.1 Ichthyobacteriaceae bacterium
CTCTTGCTTTTGTTGTTCTTTTAGCATTTTCTGAGCACCAGCCAAATTATATCTAGCTTCCTTATCTGTAGGATTATTTCGTAAAGAATTTTTGTAGGCTTCAATTGCTTCCTCTAATTTCTTAGCTTTCATCAAAGCATTTCCTTTATTAAAAAAAGCATTGGCTTTTGTGATTTTATCCTTTGCTGATTTTGTTACTAAATCGTATTCGGCAATGGCTTCTTCTTGTCTATCTTGCTTGTAGATAGAGTTTCCTAGGTTATATCGTCCCGTAACAGAGTTTTGATTTTCGCTAATTGCTTTGCGATAATCAATTTCAGATTCTGTAAAATCTTTTTGCTCGTACTTATCGTTGCCATTACGCAAGTGCTCGCGTTCTTGAGCATTAGCTGTAATTGCGAATATTGTTAGTAGTGATATGTATATTATATTCTTCATTATATTGTTTAACTGTTTAATCGTTGAACTGTTTAATTGTTAGGATCTCGTAAACTAGTAATTTATCCTATTTTCGTAGAGATACTTCAACTTTGTTTATCCTTACTAAGGATGGCAACACCTTTGAGCTTCGAGCTACTTTCCCCTTTCATCAAACAAATTCAATCTATTAAGCCATTTGGTTTGTCTTTCTAAAAAGAAAATATCTAGAATCAAAAACAGTATCGCAAATGCAATAAACCACTGAAATTGATCTTCGTAATCTGAAAACACTTTTGTTTCGAACTCTTTCTTATCCATACCCGAAAGTATTTTTGTGAACTCTGCAACCAATTGTCTAGTATCTTGGCTATCGATGTATTTACCATCTGTTGCTTGTGCTACTTCCATTAACACTTTCTTATCTAGCTTAGTAACTACAACATTTTCTTCTCTGTCTTTTTTATATCCTGTTACCTGTCCATTTCTGTTTTTAATTGGAATAGGACCTCCAGATTCTGTCCCTACTCCAATGCTGTAAATTTTTATCCCATGTCCTTTTGCAATTTCGGCAGAGCTTAAAGCATCCTCTTCGTGATCTTCGCCATCAGAAATAATTACAAGAATTCTATTTTTCTGATCTTCATCATCAAAATACTGATTTGTCATTTCTATGGCAGATGTTATAGCTGTTCCTTGCGAAGGAATCATATCAGTATCTGCATTTTGCAACATCATTTTTGCTGCTGCATAATCGGTAGTAATTGGTATTAAAGGATAAGCTTTGCCAGCGTAGGCAATAATACCAACCCTATCGCCACCTAACTTGTCTAGTACTTTAGAAATTACCTGCTTTGCTTTTAGCAATCTATTTGGAGCAATATCTTCGGCAAGCATACTTTTAGAAACATCTAAAGCAAAAACTATATCAACACCTTCGCGTTTTACAGTTTTTAATTTTGATCCTACTTTTGGGTTTACCAATGCAATTACCATCATCAATACCGATAAAGACATCATCGTTAATTTCAGATATTGCTTAAAAGTAGAACGATTAGGAGCTAGTTTATTCAATAGCTCATCACTTGCAAATTCTTTTTGCTTCTTCTTTTTCCAATATCTATTAATCAAAAAAAATGCTATCAACACAAGGATGATAATCAAATAATTGAAATATGTTTTTTCTTCTAATTCGTACATTTTTTATTAGCTTTTAGGTATTGGCTATTAGCCTTTAGCTTTTTTTAACCACTAAGAACACAAAGTAATTCACTAAGTACACTAAGCTTCTCTTTGAGTTTCTTCGAGCTTCCTTTGTGAAACTTTGTGGTTAACCCATTTACAAAAAGTTTCTAAATACAGTATTCCTCAATAAAATTTCAATTAACAAAAGTAAACCTGCTAGTAGAACGTAGTATCTAAATTCTTCGTTGTAATTGTAGAATTTCAACTCTTGAACTACAGTTTTCTGCATCTCGTCTATTTGAGAATATATCTTTTTAAGTTTTGTATTACTCGTTGCTCTAAAATATTCGCCATCAGTTTTTTTGGCAATTTGTTTTAGTAGGGCTTCGTCAATTTCTACAGGCATATTTCTATAAATAAACTTGTGGTTGTAGTCGTAACCTACAGGAGTTGGAGCCATGCCTTTTGTTCCAATACCTATTGTGTAAACTTTAATGTTATTTTCTGCGGCTAGTTCCGAAGCCGTTATTGGGTCTATCATTCCAGCATTATTTACACCATCTGTTAGCAAAATTATCACTTTGCTTTTTGACTTGCTATCTTTTAATCTGTTTACTGCTGTACCCAATCCCATACCAATTGCAGTACCATCTTCTAGCAATCCCCATTTCATTTTACGTATAGAATTTACAATAACTTTATGGTCGGATGTAATAGGGCAAAGAGTGAAACTTTCGCCAGCATAAGCTACAATTGCGAATCTATCGTTGGGTCTTTCTTTTACAAAACTTACAGCTACTTCTTTAAGAGCCTCTAGCCTCGATGGTTTTAAATCTTTCGATAGCATTGATCCCGAAACATCAACCGCCATAACAATATCTATACCTTCTTGTTTTTTTGTTTTCGACGAAATATCTACCGATCGTGGTCTAGCTAGAGCAATTATTAACAAAGATATTCCTGCTAATCTCAATAAATAAAGAACAGGTCTTAGTTTGGGTAAAATAGATTTATTTTGTTGCAAGAAATCTGATACTCCTGGCATACTCAAAGCTGGGGTATCTTTATTTCTTTTGAAAAAGTACCATACTGCTAGAAATGGAAGTATCAACAGCAAGTACAAATATTCTGGATTTACAAATTCGAAATTATTCATCGTTGCTAGTTTCTGGTTTCTCGTTTCTAGTTATCAGCTTCTTATCGCTAGTTCCTTGTCCCTGGTTACTGAGCGTAGCCGAAGTTTGGTTGCTGAGCGTAGCCGAAGTTTGGTTGCTGAGCGTAGCCGAAG
>JADGDT010000122.1:2990-9091 GCA_016744755.1 Ichthyobacteriaceae bacterium
CTGAGCGTAGCCGAAGTTTGGTTGCTGAGCGTAGCCGAAGTTTGGTTGCTGAGCGTAGCCGAAGCATCTTTACTCACTAATGAGTGAGACTCAATAATAATATCTTCTGTTGATTTACGGAAATAAGGATGTTTGCCAGATTCAGGTTCAAATTTTGCAAACTTCACAAAGTCTGACTCCTTCAGTAATTCTTCTATTCTTTCTTTGGTGTCTTTACTTACTTCTTTATTTTTTATAGAATCCATAATTTCGCCAGTGGTAGATTCCATTGCTGGTATATCTAGCTCATCTTCTATATATCTTCGCAAAATATCTGTAAGTCTAACGTAGTATTCTTTTACATTGCCTTCTTTCAATAACCTTGCTTCATCTAACTTTTTTAGATTTTGCATTGCCATATCAAAAGGTGGAATTTTTGGAATAACAATTTTCTTTTCTTGTGGCTTACGATTCTTCCAAAAATGATACCCTAAATAAATAAGGATAACAATTAGTAAGAAAAGCAAGATGTAAGGAAGTAGCTCCATAAAAGTATATCCCACTTGAATATTTCCTTTTATATCGTACATTTTTTGTTTTGTAGTATCTACAGCAACCGTTGTTACATCTAACATTTTTGGTTTTGTGTACATGATAGTATTCCCAATTTTGAAACGTACTGGATTGAGCATGTAAGAACCAGAATCGAATTGAGTAAGCTTGTAATTTTGAGAAATAATTTGATAATCTTCTTTTAGTAGAGTATCAATCTTACTTCTGGAAACAACTTCTAGTTTACCAATAGTATCAGTAAGCAATGGCCATTCTATTACCGAATCTTTTGGAGCTTTCGCCTGCAAAAGAACATTTATTTGCTCGCCAATTAAAAACTTAGTGCTATCTGGCGTAAACTGAACCTCAGTTTCTTGAGCATTCAAGTTTAGCGAAAAAACAACTAAGATTAGTATGTATATTAATTTGTTCATCTCTTTTTATTATTGTTGAACTGTTTAATCGTTTAACTGTGTAATTGAGTGATATTGTTTACTTTCAACTCTTTAACAATTCATTGCTGTATTTGGTGTAATCACTAAGGTCACTAAGATTTTCACAAAGTATCACAAAGTCTTAGCAAATCTTAGTATTTTACTTTGTGGTTGATTTTTTCTAAACTAGTAGAATTAAACCACCTTAAAATCACCATATTTTTATCAATCATACTCAACAGTTAAACACTTTATTCTTTCAATTTTTTAACATCCTTATTTTCTAGCATTATTCTCATCTGAGAAATAGCAATCTTATTTAATTTCTCTAATCTTTGTTCAGACAAAACACCATCTTTTATTAATTCAGAATTGAAACTTTCTATATTTGATAATACCACTAACTGCTCCATAGTTGCATCATCTCTGATATTTCCTTTTTTATCAGGATTTTCTTCTCTCCATTGTTTAGCAGTTTTTCCAAATAAAGCAAAGTTTAGCAAGTCAGCTTCATCAGTATAAATAAACTTTTGTTTGTTTTTCGATAAATCATCAGGAATCAAAAACTCTTTGATAGCATTGGTATGAACCCTATAATTTAATTTTGCAATTGTTCTAGACACATTCCACTCTAGCTTATACTTATCACTTTCTTCGGTTTTTAACCTTTGAAATTCTTTTAAGAGATAAAGCTTAAACTCAGAACTTATCCAAGATGCAAATTCAAATGCAATATCCTTATGTGCATAAGTACCACCAAATCTACCTTTTTTGGTGATTATTCCAATTGCATTTGTAGTTTCAGTCCATCTACTAGGAGACATTGTAAAACTGTTGTATCCTGCTTCTTTCTGAATGGGGTCGAATTCGACCCCTTTAAAATTAGGGTTGTTTAACCTCTCCCAAAGCCCTAAAAATTCAATGGTGTTTTTATTTCGCATCCAATTTTTCACAACATCTTTGGGTTCGTGAGGATTCTTATACCTAGCAATATCAGTAATAGAAATATAGTCGCTATCTTTTTTAGTGATAATAGTAACTTCGGCACCTTTTATTTCTACTTTATTTTTTGCCATCTCTTTTTATTGTTGTTGTACTGTGTAATCGTTTAACTGTGTAATTGAGTGATATTGATAATTTTCATCTCTTAAACAATTCCGTGCTATATTTTGTTTAACCACCATTAATGCTATATCTTTCTCAAAAGAATCACAAAGTCTTTGTACATCTTTGTGGTTAATCTTTTTTCTAAAAGAGTCGAATTCGACCACTTTAAAATCACCTTATTTAATATCTATACTCAACAGTAAAACAGTTCATCAATTAAACACATAACCGTTATCGTTGTTTAAAATATCCCAATAATTGTTTTACATACGATTGATCTACTCTACTTTCTATTATTCCTGAACCACTTTTTTTGAAAGAGTTTTGGAAATAATCAACTCTATTTCTATAATATTTTGCAAAGTTTTTTCTAACTGATGCCGATGATGTATTTACATAGAAAGATTCTTCCGTTTCGGGATCTTTAACTCGTATCATCCCTAAATTTTGAATTTCTTCTTCGGCTTTGTCGTAAACTCTTATTCCTGTAAAATCGTGTCTTTTACCTACTATTTTTAATGTATGCTGATAATCATCGTCCATAAAATCGGAAAGCATAAAAACAATGGCTTTCTTTTTTTGAACATTCGCAAGGTATTTTAAAGCTTCGCCTATATCTGTTTTCAAACTTTTTGGTTTGTACTCTATAAGTTCACGAATAATCCTAAGCACATGAGTTTTTCCTTTTGATGGAGGAATGAAAAGTTCAATCTCATCAGAAAAAAGTATTAGCCCAATTTTATCGTTATTTTGTGTTGCAGAAAAAGCAAGAGTTGCAGAGATTTCGGTAATTGTATCTTTTTTGAATTGAGACACAGTACCAAATAATCCCGATCCACTTACATCAACCATAAGCATCATTGTAAGCTCTCGTTCTTCTTCAAAAACTTTTATGTGCGGCTCGTTCAATTTGGCAGTTACATTCCAATCTATATTTCTAATATCATCGCCAAACTGATATTTTCTAACTTCAGAAAAAGTCATACCACGCCCTTTGAAGGATGAGTGATACTCTCCCGAAAAAATATGGTCGGATAGTCGTCGAGTTTTTATTTCGATTTTGCGTACCCGTTTTAAAAGTTCTTTTGTATCCAAAATAGACAAAGATTTTTCTTTCTTTTCCCCATCCCTAAAGGGTGAAAAGAAAAATTGAGAAACTTTTATTTTTTTTAAAAGTGTTCTTTTTTACTCCCTTTAGGGTTGGGGCAATAAAAAAGAAGACCTATCTTTTAATTTGTATGGCAGCCAACTGTCGCCTTACATCTTACAGTTTTCAGCTATTTATGGCACCTCCACCGCATTTAAAATCTTATTGACTAGATCTTCTGAAGTAACGTTCTCGGCTTCGGCCTCGTAGGTAATCCCTATTCTATGGCGAAGAACATCCATTGCAATTGCTCTAACATCTTCGGGAATTACGTAACCTCTACGGCGAATGAAAGCGTAAACTTTGGCCGCAGTGGCAAGGTTTATACTTGCACGTGGCGATGCTCCAAAAGAAATTAATGGTTTAATATCGGCAAGATTATAATTCTCTGGATAACGAGTTGCGAAAACAATATCGAGGATGTATTTTTCTATTTTCTCGTCCATGTAAACCTCCTTAACAGTTTCTCTGGCTCTAATAATTTCGCTGATGTTTACAGCTGGATTAATTTTTTGGTGATTACCCATCATGTTCTGACGCATAATCATCCTTTCGTCTTCAAACTTTGGATAATCGATAACTGTTTTCAGCATAAATCTATCTACCTGTGCCTCGGGCAAAGGATAAGTTCCTTCTTGCTCAACAGGGTTTTGAGTTGCTAAAACTAAAAATGGTTCTTGTAGTTTAAAAGTCTCATCGCCAATAGTTACTTGTCGTTCTTGCATTGCTTCTAACAAAGCAGATTGTACTTTTGCTGGAGCACGATTAATCTCATCGGCAAGAACAAAGTTTGCGAAAATTGGTCCTTTTTTTATAGAGAAATCATTCTCTTTCATGTTGTAAATTAGAGTACCTACAACATCCGATGGAAGCAAATCTGGAGTAAACTGAATACGACTGAAACTACCATCTATTGCTTTGGCAAGAGTATTTATTGCGAGTGTTTTTGCCAATCCAGGTACACCCTCTAATAGTACGTGACCAGATCCTAAAAGACCAATTATCAAACGCTCTATCATGTATTTCTGACCAACAATAACTTTGTTGATCTCCATAGTTAGTAAATCTACGAAAGCACTTTCTTTCTCTATTTTCTCATTCAGTGCTTTTATATCAACTGACGAATTTGTTAGCTCCATATCTTATATAATTTTATTATTCTGATTTTATACTCTATCAATGCATTGATAGAACTCTTTTTGCTATTTTTTATTGCGAGGGCAAAGTTAATAATTATCACTATTCATTGTCAAGTATGTTAAGTAAAATTAACTTTTCTTAAGGGTAGTTAATAATGGATAAATGTGTATTGTTGTAATTACTGATTTTTAACTGTGTAGAAAATAAGAGATTAGAAGTCTTTAATCTCTTATTTGTTTTTTATAGTAATAGGAATTAATGCAAGATATTTCAGTTAATAATTTTGAACTATTTTTTCTCTTCAATAAGTTTAGATATTTCAGAAACTAAGTATGGAACTGTTTCTCTGATAATAACAAAGCCGATAAAATACTTTCTAATCTTTTTATTGGAGAGCAAGAATGTACTTAATACATTGCCTATTGGGCTATTAACAATATCTTTTACATGAGGTATATGTAAGGAATCTAAACTGGGAATTTTATCATGTTTACCACCTACAAAAAGATTTGATACCTGAACTATTTTATTATTCTTTATTTCGGCTTCTAGTGAAGATATCTCCTCCTTTAAATCCTTTTTAGAATCAATTAAATCTTGGAATGTTTCTATTTTACTTGCCATTATTTTTATGATTCACTGTTTTTACGATTCTTCTTTTCGGCTGATAATGCAGCTTTAACAATCTGGTCTTTTATTTTAAGCTCAACTTTATCTTTACTAAAATATAGATAAATAATAAATACAAGAGTATAAAATGATCCAACAGCTATGAATCCTAGTGCTATATTTTCAAATAGTTTACCTATAGAAAGAGCTAGGGCAAAATTGAACATGAATAAAATTAAGAGTCCTAATATCAATAAAATAATTGAAGAGGCTAGACTAGATCCAACATTTGCAAATATAGCTATGGATTCATATTTTAATAATTCAATATGCTTTTCGAAATATTTTCTAATTATATCAATCATAAAAAATGGTTATTCAGTTTCTTCTTCTCCTAGGTTTTCTGTTTCTTTTCTAAGGCTTGCTATTTTTTCCTCTATCTCTTTTTCTAAAGATTTCACTTTTTCAGCAACCTTTTTGTATTCTTCGGATGTACTTTCTTTTATGTCGCCAAATTTTTCTTTTAGATTATCAACAAAATCGCTATCCAAATCAGCAATTTTATCATCTATTGTTTTCTTGATATCACCAGCTTTTTCTTTTAGCTTTTCTCTTGTTTCTTCACCCGATTTTGGAGCCATCAGTAACCCTACAGCTACCCCAACTATACTTCCTAAAATTATACCTTCTAGTAATCTCGAATTATCTGACATGTTTTCATGTTTTTAGTTGTGTAAATATAGCTAATCATTTTAAATGTAAATATTATAAAATAAAGAATGTAGGTATAGCGACAACTTGTGGGTTATTTATCTTTAATAATTTACTTTTGCAAAGTAATAATGATAAGAAATGTCAGATAAAAAAACCTTTCCAATAGTAATGCTCATTTTAGCCACAGTTATCTGGGGCTCTACATTTGCTGTGGTTAAGGATACTATGAACTCAGTAAATGAATATTACTTAATATTTGTAAGATCTATTATTGCAGCGTTACCACTTTTGGCAATTACTCTGATTAAAAATCCTAAGAGTTTATTTAACAAAGAAATAATTAAGAAAGGAGCCATAATTGGCATCGCTCTAGGTTTGACTTATGGGTTTCAAAATTTAGGTATGTTGTACACAAGTGC
>JADGDT010000233.1 GCA_016744755.1 Ichthyobacteriaceae bacterium
CGTACACTTATAACAGTGGCATCGGTAATGTTTGCCTTATTTTTTGCAATAATTATGAGAGGATTCCAAAGAGGCTCTTATGCAAAAATGAAACAGAATGCTGTAGAATCATATTCTGGTTATTTACAAATTCATAAAAAAGGATATTGGGATGATAAGAATATTGATAATATATTCTCGATAGATGAAAAAACCATTGCCAAATTCGATTCTGATCCTAGAGTAAACGTTGTTATTCCACGTATTGAATCATTTGCTTTAGCATCGTCGGGAGAATCAACAAAAGGTGTTGCAGTAATGGGAGTATCGCCCGAGAAGGAGGATGAAATGACTCAAATAAAGTCTTACCTCGAAGAGGGAGAATTTATCTCTTCTGATGATAAATCTATACTTGTAGCTCAGGAATTAGCAAAGTTTCTAAAAGTAGAAGTAAATGATACCTTAGTGCTTTTTTCTTCGGGATATCATGGTTCTACTGCCGCTGGTTTGTATCATATTAAAGGAATACTTAAACTTCCTACACCTCAAATGAACAGAGGTACTATTTATATGCCCATAAAAGAAGCTCAGTCATTTTTATCAACCGAGGGACAATTATCAGCCTTAGTTTTCAACTTGTATGACATTGATGATGCTCATGATGTTTTACAAACAGTAAGTTCGGAAATTGACAATGACAAATACGAAGTAATGGGTTGGGAAGTTATGAATAAGGAACTTCTGCAAATGATAGAAAGCGATAATGCTGGTGGAGTAATAATGATTACCATTTTGTATTTGGTTATTGCCTTCGGTATTTTTGGAACAGTACTGATGATGACCAACGAAAGGCAACGAGAATTTTCGGTAATGATTTCGGTAGGTATGCAAAAGACCAAACTTTCATTAGTGGTGATACTAGAGTTGTTTTTTATGACATTTATTGGTGTGTTTTCGGGGATAATAGTAAGCTTACCTATAATGTTTTATTACTATTACAATCCAATTAGGTTTGAAGGAGAGTCTTTAGAGGCGATGAAAGATTTCAATTTTGAACCAATACTGCCAATGAGTCTAGAACCCCAATTATTTTTGACTCAAGCAGTTGCAATATCTCTAATCAGTCTTATAGCAATGTCTTATCCAACAATAAAGATTATGACAATGAATGTGATAGAAGGGCTTAGGAGTTAGTAGTGTAAGGCAAAAGTGAAAAGGAAAAAGTAGGAAGCTAAAAGGTGAAAGCTCAAAGCTAATGGCTAAAAGCAAAATAAAAAAGCTCAAAGCTAATGGCTAAAGGCCAAATGCTAAAAGCCAATTAATACAAAAAGATAAAAAATATGATGTTACTAAAAATTGCTTGGCGAAATATTTGGAGAAGTAAGATGCGTAGTACAGTTGTTCTTCTGGCTATTGCATCTGGTTTGGTTGGTGGATTATTTTCATCAGCATGGATGAATGGTATGGCAAATCAAAGAGTTGATAATGCCTTTTCCATAGAAACGGCACATATACAGTTTCATAATCCAAAATTTGCAGAGAACTTTGATATTAAAAAGACAATACTCTCTACCGATAAAAAGCTTGCAGAGTTATCTGAGGTGGGAGGTATTAAAGCTGTTACTAGTAGGATTAAAACTCAAGCAATGGCAGCCACTGCAAATAAAAATAGCGGTGTTACTATTGTAGGTATTAATACGAAAACAGAAAAAGAAGTATTTGAGTTATACAACAAAATAGATTCTATCGATGGTAATTTCTTCGAAACAAAAAAGAGAAATCCTATAGTTATATCTAAAGCATTGGCTAAGGAATTAAAAGCAAAATTGAAATCTAAAATTGTACTTACTTTTCAGGATTATAACGGTGAGTTAACAGGTGCTGCATTTAAAGTAGTAGGCATTTATAAAACTCAAAATAGCCCTTGGGATAAAACACATGTATTTGTGAAAGATGCTGATTTACGCAAAGTTTTAGTCTTGCCAGAAGGACAATCTCATGAGATAGATATTTTATTGGACGATTATACTCAAGCTTCAGTAATATCATCACAATTACAAGAAAAATATCCTGATGTCTTGAGTGAAGATTGGTCAAAAATTCAACCTTACTTAAGTTTTATATCTGAATATATGGATTTAATGATGGGAATATTTATAACAATAATCCTTGCTGCTTTAGGCTTCGGGATTGTAAATACTATGCTTATGGTTATCCT
>JADGDT010000123.1 GCA_016744755.1 Ichthyobacteriaceae bacterium
TGTAAGTTTTGCATTATCGCCTTCGTTAAAATGTGGAAAAAAATCACCCACTTTCTGATCTAACCCTTTTATGTAACCTTCTTGAATTGCTTTCTGCATCAATATTGTAACTATAGTTTTAGCCATAGAAAAAGAATTTGAAAGAGATTTAGTATTGTAACCCTCCCAATATTTTTCCAAGATAATTTCGTTGTGCTGAATTACCAAAAAAGCTACAGAACCAAACTTTTTGTTTTCGTCCAACAATATATCACTCATCTTCAACTCTGTAGTTTCCGATTTGTACCAAGGCTGATGTCTTCCTGATAAAACTATTCTATTGTCGAAGCTCTTGTAATCATCAATACTTACCCCTGTTTTACCTTTAGCGTAAGTCAAGGAGAATGCTTTTACAACATATCCATTCCCCGTAAGAAATAATCCTCCTATTACCACAACAATTACAAGTAGTGGCCATTTCAGAAATTTAGTAATTTGTCTCATTATTATAATTTTATACTTCTGGCTATTTGCCAATATTTATTTATTCGTCATTCTGAGCGGAGCTATTGCGGAGTCGAAGAATCTATTACTAACTTACTTGTTATTTTTGATCCCTGTTGTTATAGATCCTTCAATTACGATAAAGCTCCATTCAGGATGACTCCTACCTACGATGAACTCAAAGTAAACACAAAGAATGATACTTAGTGTACAACTTGGTGTTTATTCGTTATTAAATACTACCCAAAGAAATCTCTGTATGTATCTAAAATTACATCAAGATGACTGTAAATAATTTGAGGATTATCTTCAGTTACAAGTTTCATTCGGTGTTCTTTTATGTTTGGTAGGCCTTTGAAATAATTTGTATAGTGCCTGCGCATTTCTCTAACTCCAAGTCCTTCTCCTTTCCACTCAATTTCCCATTTAAGATGTTTCCTTGCAGCATCAACTCTTTCTGTCATTGTTGGTTGAGAATGATGTTTGCCTGTAGCTAAATAGTGTTTTATCTCTCTGAATATCCAAGGGTTACCAATGGCAGCTCTACCAACCATAACACCGTCTAAATTGTATTCGTCGAACATCATTTTTGCAATTTCTGGCGTAGAGATATCTCCGTTAATTATGATGGGCATTTCTAGATTTGGATTCTCTTTTAGTTTTCTGATTGGTTCCCAATTAGCTTCGCCTTTGTACATTTGTACGCGAGTACGACCGTGAACTGCCATTGCTTTCACGCCAATTTCTTGCATACGTTCGGCAACTTCATCTATAACAATATTTTCGCTATCCCAGCCCAAACGGGTTTTTACAGTTACAGGTAATCCTGTAGCTTCAATAACCGCTTTGGTAACTTCTATCATCTTAGGAATATCTCTCAGAATAGCAGACCCTGCACCTTTGGCAACAACTTTTTTAACAGGACATCCCCAATTTATGTCAATAATATCTGGTTTGGCGATCTCAACAATTTTGGTTGTTTGCGACATTACATCGGCATTTGCCCCAAATATCTGAATGGCAACAGGTCTTTCGTAATCGTAAATATCTAGTTTCTCTCTACTTTTCACAGCATCGCGAATTAATCCTTCCGAAGAGATAAATTCGGTATAGAGCATGTCAACACCAAACTCTTTACACAATCTGCGGAAGGGTGGATCTGTTACATCCTCCATTGGTGCTAAAAAAAGCGGGTATTTACCTAAATCTATATCTCCTATTTTCATTTATTTTAAAGCTTTTAGCCTTTAGCTTTTGGCCGTTGGCTTTAGCTAGAGGGGTTTTATATTTTTTGCGAAATTACGAAAATTTGAGGGGTTTTATTATTATTTATTTCTCGCAGATTCCGCTGATTTACGCAGATGTTCACTAATGAAATCTGCGTAAATCAGCGGAATCTGCGGGAGAAAAAAATCAAGTTATTCATTACTCTTAAAATGACTCAAGCACAAACGTATTTTTCCGTAAGAAATAGTCTCTTCTAATTTTTCAAAAATAGGTTTTAACTGATGACTTCTTCCACACTCAATATATGCTCGCTTAACAGCTTTATATTCGTCTAAATCTATGAAATCGAATATGTCTAAACCTTCATCGCTTTCTAGTCCACGTGCAATATGCGACATTACTGTAGTTTCCTGAACTTTCCTGCTTTTGGCAATTTCGGCTACTGTTTTACCTCTCTTGTACAAAGCGATAGTATCTTTATATGCAGCTCCTTTTTTGTTGTCCTTGTTAAGGTCTTCGTAAATTGCATTTATAAAATATGAACCATATTTTTCTAACTTGTGATCTCCTACCCCCGAAATGTTAGACATTTGATCTTCATTCACAGGTTTGTCTTCAACCATTTGTTGCAAGGTGGCATCACTAAAAATTACGTAAGGAGGAACTTTATATTTGGTAGCAAGCTCAGTTCTTATTTTTCTTAATTTTTCGAAAAGTGTTGTTTTTATTGGCTTTTCTTTACGGATACGTTTTGATAGAGTCCCTATTTTTTCTTTCTCTTTTTTCTTGACCTGAACAAGACTTATTTTTTTATTTTGAAACAAAACTTTATGTGCAAGTTCTGTTAGTTTCAGTTTGTTGTGGTCGTCGTATGCAATGTCGAACAATCCTTGATGAAGCATTTGTAGCAAATAACTCTGCCAATCTTTAAATAATATTTCTTTTCCTATTCCAAATGTTTTTATATCCTGAAAGTCGAAAGTTTGATTGTTTAAAGTTCCTCTCAAAACATTAATTAGTGCTGATGTAGAAAGATTTTCTTCTGATCTGTAAATTGTACTCAACGCTTTTTGAGTATTTATTGTACCATCAAATTGTTTTGGAGGATTTTTGCAAACATCGCAATTTCCGCAATCTTCCTCAAGTGTCTCGTTGAAATAGCTCAACAGTATTTTTCTACGGCAAACTGGCGACTCAGAATAATCTTGCATACGCTCTAATTTCGCAAGTTGTAATTCTTTTTGTCCGCTATCTTCGGCAAATTGTTTTAGAAGAATTACATCTCGTAAAGAATAAAACAGCAAAGTATCACTAGGTAAACCATCACGTCCAGCACGACCAATTTCTTGGTAAAAACCCTCCATGTTTTTTGGCATGTTGGAGTGTATAACCCATCTAACATTAGATTTATCTATTCCCATGCCAAATGCAATAGTTGCACAAATTATAGGAGTTTCGTCTTTTATAAATCGTTTCTGAATATTTGCTCTCTCATCAGATTTTCTGCCTGCGTGGTAGTACTCTGCATTGTAGCCATTTGCTTGTAATTTGTTTGCTGTTGTTTCGCATTCCTTACGACTAAGGCAATAAATTATCCCCGAAGTATTTGGTCGCTTACCAACAAAATCTAAGATCTTTTTAATTTTGTCTATTCCTTGCTCTACACTTAAACTAAGATTTGGCCTATCGAAAGAAGCAATATGAACGTGAGCATGCTCAATTTTCAACTGTTTTAGTATGTCGTTTCTGGTAATTTTATCGGCAGTGGCAGTAAGTGCCATTATTGGTATATTCGGAAACTTCTGTTTCAGAAATCCCAATTTGGTATATTCTGGACGGAAATCATGTCCCCACGACGAAATACAGTGGGCCTCGTCAATAGAAATTAGGTTGATATTGGCACTTTGTAAAATTCCCGAAAACTCCTGCGACATTAATTTTTCTGGTGAAACGTAAAGCAATTTTGCTTTGTTACTCATAATGCTGTCCATTACCTCTGCTTGTTCCTTTGCATTCTGAGTACTATTGAAAAAGAAAGCATTAATACCGTGTGATCGCAAAGCCATTACTTGATCTTGCATTAGCGAAATTAAAGGCGAAATTACTAATGTCAATCCATCTTTGGCAAGAGCAGGAATCTGAAAACACAACGATTTTCCTCCACCCGTAGGCATAAGTACAACAGAATCTTCGTTATTTAGAGCTTGGTTAATAATTTCTTCCTGCATTGGACGAAACTCATTAAAACCAAAGGTGTTTTTTAAAATTTCTTTTGGTGTGAGGTTGCTACTTGCCATTTTTTTGTGATGTGGTTTTTTTATGGGGGCGAAGTTAAGCAACTGTTTTTGGCATCGCTAATAAAGTTATGTGAAAAGTTTGGGTGTTTAGTCATTCCTTTATTCTAGCCACGCCCTCACTAATCAAGTTAATGGAGATAGTGAGGGTGTGACTTTGTTCAAAAAATATTACTTCTTCAAAGCCATCAAATCCATTCCCGTAGGATTTTGAAATATCCTTAATCCAAATTCATTTGCTACTGCAAAAAGATGATCAAAAATATCAGATTGAATACCTTCGTAGTTAACCCAAGCAGTATCTGTAGAAAAACAATAAACTTCTAGTGGTAATCCTTTTTCGCTTGCCTGTAGTTGTCTAACCATAAGGGTTTGTGTTTGCGAAATATCTGGTCTACTCTTCAAATATTCTTCGGCGTATTTACGAAAAACTCCAATGTTTGTTTGCTTTCTTATGTTTACAACCATGTTAGGATTCTCAACATTTGTTTGGTTGTATTCTGTAATTTTTGACTCTGTTTTCTCTATATAATTTTTAATCAAGTTATATTGAGTATATATCTCTAAATCGCTATTCTCGATAAATTTTATTGAGTTTACATCAAAGTTTATTGATCGTTTTATCCTCCTTACTCCAGATTCTGACATTCCTTCCCAGTTTTTTACCGACGAAGAAATAAGAGCATAGGTTGGTACAGAAGTTATTGTTTTATCCCAATTCTGAATTTTGGCAGTCATTAAATTTAATTCAATTAATGGGCCATCGGCACTGTAACTAGGCATTGCTACCCAATCGCCAATTTTCACCATTTTAGAAGCCGACATTTGTATGCTTGCAACAAATCCGAGGATTGTATCGCGGAAAACCAAAATTATTACAGCCATTAAAGCTCCTAATGCTCCAAATATTGCACTCAAATCTATTTTCAGAATTATAGAAAATGTTACAATGACTGCAAAAACGATAATCACTATTTTCACAAGTTGCGATAAACTCTGTATGGCTATAGAAACGTATTGCTCGCCCTTTTTGCTAAGTTGTGTTAAAGATGAAATTATACTCATCAGTACCAAAACTATTATCCATAAAAAACCTATATCGGTAATTGTATCTATTAGATAAATAAAGTCTGGATATTCCTCAAAAAATATTGGGAGCAAGAAATCAATTGAAAGGATGGGAACAATGTGTGCTACATTGTGAAATACTTTATGCTCTAAGAAAATATCATCCCATTTTACTTTTGATTTTCTTATTAATTTATCTACTGTAGAAAGTATTATTCCCTTGGCAAGCCAATCGAGAAAGAAAATTATTAGAAGTACAGAGATTACATCTATAGCTATGACTGTTGGATGTATTAAAATGTCTGGTAGATTAATTTGTTCGAATATACTTGATAGCCAAGAATTTACTTCTACGGTATTGTCTAGTTGCATGATTTTGATTTTAGAATTACGCTAAAGTAATAAATTATTAAGACGTCAGCAGTTTTTTGATGTTCATAATTATGACATAATGTCTTGCATAGAGTTTGGAATAATTATTGTTTCTTTGATTTTGTAAAATTGAAATAAATAAATTATTAAAGGATATGAGTATATTAAAATCATCAAATCCAGCGTTTGGAGATAAAATTTGGAAAAATGTAGACTACACTATGTCTTCACCTATGACTATGCAGGGCACAATTAACAAAACATTGATTTCGTTGATGCTAGTTATTGCACCAGCCTTGTATGTTTGGGATATGTATATGCAAGGTGCAAATACTACAGGAATAATGATAGGTGGGTTTATTGGAGGTTTTGTAATTGCAATGGTTACAATTTTCAAAAACGATTTGGCAAAATATACAGTACCACTTTACGCTGTATTTGAAGGAGCAGCATTGGGAGGAATTTCGGCAATGTTTGAAGTGTCGTATCCCGGTTTACCTATGCAGGCAGTGGCATTAACTTTCGGAACTTTCTTGGTAATGTTATTTGCATACAAGGCAGGAGTAATTAGGGCTACCGAAAGATTTAAATCGGTAATGATTGCTGCAATGGGTGGAATTATGGTTGTTTATGTCTTAGGCTTTGTAATGTCTATGTTTGGTTCAACTCCATTTACTTACGGAAATTCGCTAATGTCAATAGGGTTCTCGTTGGTTGTAGTTGTTGTAGCTGCATTGAGTTTGATTCTTGATTTCGATTTTATCGAAAAAGGTGTTCAGCAACAATTACCAAAAAACTATGAGTGGATGGGAGCATTCGGACTTCTAGTTACTCTAATTTGGTTGTACATGGAAATGTTGAGATTGCTTTCTAAAATATCTAGTAGAAATTAGCACCATGTTTAACTATTTAATTGGTTAACTGTTGAATTGAAAATAAAACATTAAAAAACCGAGTTCGGAAACGAACTCGGTTTTTTAATATCCAAAAAAGGAAAGAAATTATATTTAGGAAAATAAACATAATCAGTATTCTGGTCATAATAAATTGAAACTGAAGACGGAAGTTTAGGTAAATTCAGATATAGAAGTAGTAGTTTCTTCTTGAAACTTGATTATTTTCCTCTCATTGCAACTGTTTTGAAAATACTAATTGAAAAATAACTTCTATTTCCATTGAGATTTATCCATGCGCTTCGCTTAGTCGAAATGATGTGTATAACTTTCATTTTACCATTCATCCAAAAGCGGTAGGGATAGAAGTGGTATCCTTTTTTGTTTTTCTCAAAAAAGATTTAACGTATAGCCCGGTTTGGCTGACCTTAGGAAGACAAGACCGCCAAAATTATACTTTAATGAATTGTTGTATTCATGTTATTAATTTGTAAATAACCTAGTTAAGTCAATCAAATAATTACCTTTGTGCTTTAAATTAAAATGTTCTTATCCAGATTATTATCTACTGTTGTCATCTTTCCTTTCAATTTGACACATAAATATTGCTTGAAAATATTACTTCTCTTACCTTTAGAAGGTGAAATAATTCCAAATAAATTTCGATATCCACATTTTACGATTACACAATTATTAAAGAAATAGAATGACAAATAAAAAGAATAATAAAAATAGTGGAAAACGCCGAGCGTTAAAACTAAAAGATGTTACCCGAAAAATATTGAAGGTTTTCAGACAAAATTCTGGAGAACCAATGAACTACAAACAGATTTCGGGAAAATTGAAAATAACGGATGCTAATGGCCGTCAGGAAATAATCAGAAAAATTGAAGCACTAAAAGCTGAAGGTAGAGTTGAAGAGCCCGAAAGAGGAAAGTTTATTTTGAAGGCGGAGAAACTTAATATTTTCGGTAAAGTAGATATGAAAGCAAATGGTTCTGCTTACATTATTTCCGATGAATTAGATAAGGATGTTTACATACCTCGTGGCAGTACAAACCACGCTTTGCATAACGACTTGGTTGAGGTTTACCTTTATCGCCGTCGTAAGCAGGGTCGCCAAGAAGGAGAGATTGTAAACGTTGTAGAACGTGCTAAAATTGACTTTGTTGGACAGATAGAAGTATCTGGTAGGTTTGCTTTTGTAATTCCTGACAGTACAAAAATGCCTGTTGATTTATTTGTTCCTCTAAATAAAATTGGAGGTGCAGAAAATAAGCAAAAGGTTATTGTGCGTATGACAGATTGGCCAGAAAAGGCTCAAAATCCTATTGGAGAAGTAATTGAAGTACTAGGTAATCCTGGTGAGCACGATGTAGAAATGCACTCAATACTTGCAGAATACGGGCTTCCTTTTAAGTTTCCTGATTTTGTAGAAGCAGAAGCAAATGAAATTGATGTAGAAATTTCGGAAAAAGAAATTGCTAAGCGTAGAGATATGCGTGACACTACCACTTTTACTATTGACCCTGTAGATGCTAAGGATTTTGACGATGCTTTATCGGTAAAAAAATTAGACAATGGAAATTGGGAAATTGGTGTACATATTGCTGATGTTTCGCATTATATTGACGAAAATTCTGCTCTTGAAGAGGAAGCTATTACACGTGCAACTTCGGTCTATTTAGTAGATAGAGTTGTGCCAATGTTGCCAGAAATACTTTCCAATAAGGTTTGTTCGCTTAGACCAAACGAGGAAAAACTTACTTTCTCGGCAGTGTTTGAAATGGATGACAATGCAGTTATTCACAACAAATGGTTTGGTAGAACTGTTACTCTTTCCGATAGACGATTTACTTACGAGGAGGCTCAAGACGTGATTGAGACTGGCGAAGGTGATATGAAAGAAGAAATATTATTGCTAGACAGGCTTGCAAAAATTATGCGAGAAGAAAGAGGCAACAAAGGAGCAATTTCTTTCGATAAGGTTGAAGTTAAATTCAAGCTTAATGAAGAGAATGAACCTGTTGGAATCTTCTTTAAAGAGTCTAAAGATTCTAATCACCTAATTGAGGAATTTATGCTTTTGGCAAACAAGAAAGTAGCTGAGTTTATAGGAATGAAAAAAGAAGGAGAGCCAACTGGCAAAACTTTTGTTTACCGTATTCACGATGATCCAGATCCTGAGAAATTAGCTTCTTTGCAAAGTTTTGTAAAACAGTTTGGTTACGATATGCGTATTCACGATAAGCAATCTATATCTACTTCGCTTAACAAATTACTTGCCGATGTACACGGAAAAGCTGAAGCCAACATGGTTGAGACTCTTGCTGTACGAACAATGAGTAAGGCTAAATATACAACTGAAAATATTGGACATTACGGATTGGCATTTGACTACTACACTCACTTTACATCGCCAATACGTCGTTATCCAGATGTGATGGTACATAGGCTTTTACAACATTATTTAGATGGTGGAAAAACAATGCCTTCGGATGATTGGGAAAGAAAATGTGAGCACTCATCGGAAAGAGAGATGATGTCTAGTAAGGCTGAGCGTGAGTCTATAAAATACATGCAGGTTAAATACATGGAAGATCACAGAGATCAAAATTTCTTAGGAGTTATTTCTGGCGTTACAGAATGGGGA
>JADGDT010000124.1 GCA_016744755.1 Ichthyobacteriaceae bacterium
CACCTACAGCATATCGATGGAGCTTCTGCTAGTGGGACTGTGTACTTTGATGAAATAAGGTATATAAAACGCAATGATTACGGACTTTCAAATAATGAATATGAAAACAATATTCAAGTTAGTTTATATCCAAATCCAACATCAGGAAAACTTAGCATTACTGCAGATACTGATATCAATAAAATAGAAATATATGATGTTACAGGGGAGTTAATTATGTTTAATAAATTCTCTAAATCATCTGTTAATATGTCGTTAGACCATTTAAATAAAGGGTTATACATTATTAGAATAACCACAGCTAAATCTGTTGTGAACAAAAAATTAGAATTACGTAGATAATTTTGTTGCACAAGATGCTTGTTCAACAATCTTTGCAATTGTAATTTGCACAGAGTTCAACTTCAATAAGTTGAACTCTGTTTTAAATATATACTGAAATATATATCTAAACAAATCACCAAATAAACGAATAAATAAAACAATGAATGCACCAAAAGTAGAAGTAGGGATAGTAATAAGTGAAAGTATAGAAATCTATTTAGAGGGTATTTACTTAACTAAGGATTCTGGACAAATGTTTTCTGATAAATGTATTGCTACAGTAGATAATGATATAATTATTTTGAAAACAGATCAGTTTGAATTTGAGTTTTCTGAAGGATTAATTTTATCCCCTCGCGATTTTGATAATAGTTCTTGTATAGTTAATGACGTTGTAATTGGAATAGGATTTCACTGGGAGCAGAAGGAGATTCAGAAATTCCAAGGAGATATAAAACTAATGGTTATTGATGGAAAAGTACAATTGATAAACGTACTTCCTATAGAAAATTATTTGTACAGTGTTATTTCATCAGAAATGCGTGGAGATAGCTCTTTGGAGTTATTAAAATCACATGCAATTATTTCGCGTAGCTGGTTACTAGCTCAAATTGAAAAACAAGAAGAACTTAATGGTACTGAAGGAGATTATTCTTTGATTCACGAAACAGAAGATGAATACATACGTTGGTACGATAGAGAAGACCATAAGGAATTTCATGTTTGTGCCGATGATCACTGTCAGCGATACCAAGGTACAACACGTGCTCATAATCCAAATGTAATTAAAGCAATTAAAGAAACAGAAGGAATTGTATTGATGGGTGATAACGGCAAAATTGCTGATGCTCGTTTTTCTAAGAGTTGTGGAGGTGTTACAGAGAAGTTTGAGAACTGTTGGGAGCCAATAAATCATTCTTACTTAAAAGCTTTCCCCGATTTAGACCACTCACCAGAAGGTTATGATTTAGATTTCTCTTACGAGCCAAATGCTGAGAAATTTATTAACGAAAATCCAGATTCTTATTGTAACACTACTGATGAGAAAATATTAAGTCAAGTTCTTAATGATTACGATCACATGGCCAAAAACGATTTTTATCGTTGGACAGTAGAATACACTCAAAGTGAAATAGCGGAATTAATAAACACTAAGTCTGTATTTGATTTTGGAGAAATTATTGATTTAATACCCGTAGAGCGTGGAGATTCATCGCGTTTAATTAAACTTAAAATCGTTGGATCTAAGCTCACTAAAATCATAGGTAAAGAATTAGAAATTCGTAGAATTCTTAGCGAATCTCATCTTTATAGCTCAGCTTTTACGGTAGAAAAAGTTAAAGAAGAAAATGGCATTCCAAGCAAATTTATACTTCGTGGTGCAGGCTGGGGACATGGAGTAGGTCTTTGCCAGATTGGAGCAGCGGTAATGGGAGAAAAAGGATTTGATTACAAAGAAATACTTGCTCACTATTTTAGAGGAGCTGATATTGTAAATAAGTATTAATATTTTGCTCAATACAAGCTTTGCGGAAAATATAAACTTTAGTAGATAAACATCTCTGTGCCTAAGTTTTTTTTAGAATACTTAGGCACAGTAATTATTATACGATGATGTTTAATATACTTAGTTCTACTGTTATTTTAATGGTTCTATACTCATTTGTATGGATTTTTTAATTTAGAATATCGTCATGTTGAGCGTAATTTCCTTTGTGTAACAAAAGGAAATACAGTCGAAACATCTATAGCTACAGTGATAACATAATATGAGCTGTTTTGGAATAGACCACATTCGGCTACGCTCAGTGCAGGCTTTTCGGCTTCGCTTTGGCTCTAGTTCGGCTACGCTCACCAACCACGCTCAAGGTGACGATTGTTCCACTAAATTAGTGGTAGAACCATATACTTAAACAATAGCTTTCTCCATCTTGTCTAAAAACGCTAGATCTATTTCAGCTCCCAAACCAACTGTTTCAGGTAATATCCATTTACCATTTCCAACATATTTTATTCCTCCAATTACAGGATCCTCGGAGTGCATTAGGGAAGAGTCAATATCAAAATGAATAATATTATTTCTGGATGCCACCAAATGTGTAAGAGCTGTAAGCCCTAGTCTAGATTCTAGCATACAACCAACCTGAGTTTTAATTCCTGCACTTTCGGCAATAGCTACAATTTTAAGAGCAGTATTTATCCCCCCTGATTTTGATAATTTTATGTTGATATAATCACAAGCTTCCATGGCTACAACTCTAAAAGCATCTCTGTGGTCGAAAACAGATTCATCTGCCATTATTGCAATTGGACTTGCATCTCTCACAGTTTTAAGAGCTTTGTTGTTCCATTTTGCTACTGGTTCCTCGCAATGATCAATATCAAATTTATCTAAAGCATTTAATGTCTTTATTGCAGTTACAGTATCCCAACCTTGATTTGCATCAATTCTTAAAGGAATATCATAACCAATCGCATTACGTACAGCTTCAACACGTTTTACATCTTCGGGATATCCACTTCCTAACTTTAACTTTATAGATGGGAACCCATCATTTTTAAATTTCAGAGCATCGCTAGCCATCTTCTCTGGAGTATCAATACTCACAGTCATATCAGTATATATATCGCGGTTATTACTACCACCTAAAAATTTGTAAAGAGGAACGCCTGCATTTTTTGAAGCTAGATCGTAAAGAGCCATATCAAACGCACTTTTGATGGTGTAGTTACCAGGTATAGCTTTCTCTAAGTCGGCTAGTCTATCTTCTAATTCTAAAGGATTTTTACCTTTCAGTACAAAAGCAAAATTCTTTGCCAATTCAAATTCTGTTTCTTGTGTTTCTCCAACTAAGTTAACTAAAGGGCTACATTCACCATAACCGATAAAGTCTGTGTCAGTTTTAATCTTTATTAAAATATTTGTAGCGCTATCGTATTTTCCAATTGATATTACAAATGGTTGGTGTAAAGGAATGTTTAACTTATATATTTCTATCTCTGTAATTTTCATCTTTTATGGTGTTAATTTCAAATTATTTTTTGAATGTATTATTTTTAGAAGTAAAATTTATTGTTAATTAATACCTAACTATATTTTATGGTTCTACACTTATTTGTGTGGATTTTCTAATTTAGAATATACGTCATTTTGAGCGGAATTCCCAAAGTGAAACGTAGGGAATGTAGTCGAAATATCTATAGCAATAGTGATAACATAGTATTTAGTTCTCCTAGTAGATATTTCGACTTCGCAAAAGCTATAGTTCGGCTCTGGTTCGGCTTTGGTTCGGCTCTGGTTCGGCTCTGGTTCGGCTCCGCTCACCAACCACGCTCACCAACCACGCTCACCAACCACGCTCACCAACCACGCTCACCAACCACGCTCAATATGATGATTTTTTCGCAACTTTAGAGGTAGAACCTATTTTATAATAGGCAACTCTCAGTTATTAATTCAGATTCTAAGGTAGTAATTAATTTACCTATCTGTTCCTTACTGTGATTACTAAAAGTTACAACCCTAAGTGCTCCACCGTTACTGCCAGAGTATTTCAAAAATTGTATTGCTATACCTTTATTGAAAAGGTTTGTTTGTATTCGAACCATTAATTTTTCATTATCTAATTGCCAAGCAACAATAGGCATATTATTATCAACTGTAGATATCCCAATTTCATTAAGTTTTTGTTTCAGATAAATAGCATTATCCCTAAGTTTAAATCTCATTTTAGGATTTAATCTTAAAATTTCTAATCCTTTTAAGCTTGAAGCCATCACTGAGCTAGGCATAGAATTAGTGCCTTTTACAACATCCCCATTTTTTATATTTTCTATAAAAGAATAATCACCAGTAATAAAACCACCATAACCACCAAATGCTTTAGAAAGCGTAGCTCCAAAAAATGCTTTCTTGTGTTTTACATTATGATGCTCAAGACTTCCTTTACCAGTGTCGCCAAGTACACCAACACCATGAGCATCATCAACCCAAAGTAAGGTATTATATTTATCCAGAAATTTATTGTATTTATTTAAAGGAGATACTTCTCCAAAAAGTGGAAATACTCCATCTGTAGCTATTAATGATCTTTTGCCTGTTCTTGATAGTTTTTTTTCTAAATCTTCGGCATCACAGTGATTAAACTTAACTACATCAACCCCCATTGCTTTTGCTCCATCAAAAACACTGTAGTGTGAACCTTCATCAATGAAAATAATTTCATATTTGTATATTCTTAATAATGCACCCATTCCGGCAAGATTGCTAAGATACCCAGAAGGGAGATAAACAGAACATTCAGATTCAAAAAAGCCACTAATTTCTTTTTCTAGATTATATAGAAGGGGAGTGTTGCCATATGTAGCTCTTGAAACTGCAGATCCAAGTCCAAAAGTATTTATTGCTCTTGTAGAAGCTTGTTTCATTTCTTCATTACTATGTAAACTATAATAACTAGTTCCGCTGAAATATAAATATTCGTTGTTATCAATAATTATTGATGAACTACATGAAGATTGCATTAACATATTTATATATATTTATAATTTAGAATTCTAAACTATTAATTATTTAAGAATTATGTTAATTCTTTAGATAGAAGTGCTTTTATCCTCTGCGAATATGCTCATTTTCACTATATACGATGAATAACATAAAATATAAGACCAATGAAGAGTTGATGTTTTTTAAGGACAAAAGCATAGGGTGTAATGATGACACTTCGTTTTTAAAGGATTTGTTGTATAATTGCTTTAACGTGAAAAATGGATTATTTGTCTTGATGGCTTTCTACTTGGTCTAAAAAAATTCCACACTCGACTTTGCTTGCATACTTTTGAAACTGTTACCTGAAGTCTACTTCAATGTAACTAGTACATAGTTTATATTTTTAAATACAAAAATTAAATATTAGGGTATATGAAAAATAGATTACTCACAATGCTTATACTGATGTTTAGTACATCCTTTATTTTCGCTCAGTCGGATGTAAGCGGAGTAGTGACAGATGGTAGCATGAATGAACCTTTTGCTTTTGCAAGTGTTTATTTGAAAGGAACAACTGTTGGTACTACAACCGACATTGATGGAAATTATGAAATTTCAATTCCTTCTGATATTTCAAATCCGATATTAGTATTCCAGTTTATGGGATATGCATCGCAAGAAATAACAGTAAATGGGAAGGCTACAATTAATGTAACTTTAGATGTTGATGCTGCACAGTTAGACGAAGTAGTAGTAACATCTTTTGGTATTAAGCGCGAGAGAAAAGCACTTAACTACGCAGTACAAGATGTTAAGGCCGATGAAATTGTGAAAACAAAAGAAACTAACGTAATTAATTCTTTGAGGGGTAAGGTTGCTGGTGTACAAATTACTGCATCAAGTGGGTCGCCAGGTGCTAGTACTCAAATATTAATACGTGGTGCATCTTCAGTTTCTGCAGGATCAAACAATCAGCCGTTATTTATTGTTGATGGTGTAATTGTTAGTAATGCTGCTTCAAATGGAGGAGGTAATCGAGGTATGGATATAGATCCTGATGATATTGAATCTATGACTGTGTTAAAAGGACCTGCTGCTGCTGCCCTTTATGGATGGAATGCATCAAATGGAGCAATTGTAATTACAACAAAGTCGGGTAAGTCGGGTAAGATATCTGTTGATTTTGGTATTGATGCTGGTTTTTCTACAGCATTAGGAGTTCCTGATATTCAGAATAAATATTCGCAAGGAGAAAACGGAAACTACGGATTAAATGTTCCAGTATCTTGGGGATCATATATAGAAGATAAAGAAACATATCAAAATGTAGATAACTTTCTAGAGACAGGTTACCTTCAGAAATATAACCTTGCATTAAAAGGAGGAAGCAAGAAACTTACCTATATGTTTTCGGGTAATGTGATAGATCAATCGGGAGTTGTTCCTGTTGAGAAGTATTCGAAATACGGAGGTTTAGCAAAAATAGATTACGCTATTACTGATAAATTAAAAATCGGAATTTCTATAAATTGGATTAAAACTAATAATGATAGAGTACCTTATGGTTTCATGGGATCAATGTATCGTTGGCCAATTAGTCGCGATATGCGAAGATTTGAAAAATCTAATGGAGATAAAATTTGGTTGGTAAATGTACCAGAAGATCCAAATGATGAATATGCACAAGCAAAAGGTAATTCTTTAGAGAACCCTTATTGGGCTTTGAAATACAATTCTATAAATTCTGAAGTTTTACGTAGTATTTCTACTTTCTATGTAAATTGGGATATAGCTAAAGGTTTAAATCTTAACTATCGTGTTGGTTACGATAATACTAAGGAGTTGTACAAACGTATTCAAGCAAAGAATAGTGCAGGAAGCAATTATAAAGGATATATGCGTCAGGATACTTTGCGCAGACAGATTCTAAACTCTAACATGATATTGTCATATAATACCGCATTAACAGATAAGTTGAATATGAGTAGTTTGGTGGGTAACTCAATAGAAATGACATCGGCAGATAACATGTATTACACTGGTAGAAATTATATTACTGATGAGAATCAAGTAAACCCAGATAATTTTGAAAATATTGAAGTTACTCCAAGTACAGCTCAGGTTAGAGGTGTTGGAGTATTTGGAAGAGTAGGTTTTGATTATGATAATATTTATTTCTTAGACATTACAGGTCGTAACGACTGGAGTTCTACACTTTCGCCAGGTATGAATTCTTTCTTCTATCCATCTATAACATTTGGAGCTATTGTAAGTGAATATTTCAACGAAGACTTGAAGAAAACCTTCTCTTATTTGAAACTACGTGCAAACTATGCTGCAGTAGGTAAAGCTACTGCACCTGAGCGTACTCGCGATAAGCTAGAGGAGTACCGTGGTATTGGTGGAGGATACAACAAACACTACATTGGTGGTAACTGGAACATTAAGCCAGAGCGTTCTACATCTTACGAATTTGGTTTCGAAACTCGTTTATGGGAAGGTAAAACTCATTTCGATTTGACTTACTATTACATGAATAGTTACGATCAGATTATTACCAACCGTGTTTCGCCTACATCTGGATTTGTGATGATGACATTTAATGCAGGAGATATAACTAATAAAGGATTGGAAATTTTCCTTAATCAGAAAGTTATAGAAAAAGCAGACTTCGAATGGAGCATGGGATTCAATTACTCTCATAACAAATCAATACTTGCAAACTTGCCAAGCTTTATGTCTAAGATGATAGTTACCGAAGGACAAGTTATTTCTGTAGCTCGTCCATCTTCAGAAATAAATATGCCAGTAACAGGTATTGATGGTACAGTAGCACTTAGAACAAAAGAAGGTTCACTTGTGGTTGATGAGTACGGATTGCCAAGGGTTGGTACTTATGTATTCGACGAAAATGGCAACTATGTTGATGAGGACAACGATGGAGAATACGATATAGACTACACAAATAAGTACCTAGGAGATAGAGAGCCAGATTTTTCTATAGGTTTTTCAAATACATTCACATATAAAAATTGGGATTTTTCATTCTTATTAGATATACGTAAAGGTGGAGATGTAATTAATGCCACTGGTGCAAAGATGACAAGCTATGGTATGAGTGGATTGGTTAATGATCACCGTAACGAGCAAATAATTGTAGACGGAGTTGTTGAACAAACTGATGGTGGTTTTACAGAAAATTCAACTGTTACTCCTGTTGATAGAACTTTCTTTACAAGATATAATTCTATTGGAGAAAATATAGTTGAAGATGGTTCGTGGGTTAAGTTGCGAAACATAAGACTAGGTTACTACTACAAACCAAAAAATAAGAAATTTTTTAAGTCGTTGAATTTTGCAGTTACTGTAAATAATGCTTGGATCTGGACTAAGTATTCAGGAGCCGATCCTGAAACAAATGCAGGAGGGTCAGAAGTAGGAGGAGCAGGTACACAGGGATTAGATAATTTTAATACACCCTCGGTACGTTCTTATAACTTTAGCGTCAGAGCATCATTCTAATAATTTTTTAGATATAGAGATATGAAAAAGATAAGTTTATATATAATAGCGTTGATGACTGTATTTTCTACAACATCATGCGAGAAGTTTTTAGACGTAAACGACGATAAAGACTTTCCAGTAACTGCACCACCTAATCAGTTGTTACCTGCAATCTTAGGTAGTTTGTCAACAAGTTTTTACGACCATGGCGAAACGGTTTCTTACTTTACTCAACAAGTAGGCACTCAAAGTGCATGGCACAAGTACAAGGTGCAATGGGATTATGTAACTGCAAACCGTATAGGTCAGTGGCGTAGACATTATCACGATATTGGTGTTAATATTCAGCATATGTTTCAAGCTATTGATGAGCTGGAAGGTAAAAGTGCTAACAACTACAAAGCAGTTGGTAAAATTGCTTATGCATCTAGTTTAATGATTACAAGTGATATGTTTGGAGATATTGCATACACTGAAGCATTTAGTGGTGTTCCATTTTCTACATACGATTCTCAAGAGTACGTTTACTCTGAAATAGATAAGATGTTAGGTGAAGCAATAATTATTTGCGATAACCTATCGGGAGATGATTTGATAATGGATTCATCTGT
>JADGDT010000014.1:0-22646 GCA_016744755.1 Ichthyobacteriaceae bacterium
AAATTTATTATCAACAAGGCTTACCCAATCACTGCTTCTTCTGAAGCTATTCCTAAGCTCTCCATGTCTTCTTTTACTTCTCCAACTCCAGAAATACCGAAGTTATCTACCAAGACATTAACAACATTAGGAGAAAGAAAAGCAGGCAATGTTGGGCCTAACTTGATATCTTTAACCCCTAAGTGTAGTAATGCCAACAATACAATAACAGCTTTCTGCTCGTACCAAGCAATATTGTATGCGAGTGGTAAATCGTTTAAATCGTCTAAACCAAGAGCTTCTTTAAGCATAAGTGCAGTTACTACTAAAGAATAACTATCGTTACACTGTCCTGCATCAAGCACACGTGGAATACCTCCAATAGTACCCATGTCTAATTTATTATAACGGAATTTAGCACAACCTGCGGTAAGTACAATTGCATCCTGTGGTAATTCGTTTGCGAAATCAGTGTAGTAATTTCTACCTTTCTGACGACCATCACAACCTGCCATTACTACAAAATTATTAACATCACCAGAATTTACAGCATCCATAATTTGTGGAGCCAATTCCTTAACTTGATTATGAGCAAATCCACCAACAATAGTTCCTTCTTCAATTTGAGTAGGAGCTTCACATTTAAGAGCGTGAGCAATAATCCCTGAGAAATCTTTCTCTCCACCTTCAACCCTATCTTCAATTTTTTTTAATCCTGTAAAACCAACAGCTCCTGTTACATAAACTCTATCTATATAAGAATCTTTTGGCGGAACCAAACAGTTTGTAGTCATAAGAATTGGCCCGTTAAAAGACTTGAATTCTTTATCTTGAGCCCACCATGCATTTCCGTAATTACCAACAAAATGTTCATATTTTTTGAAAGCTGGATAATAATGTGCTGGCAACATTTCGGAATGAGTATACACATCTACTCCTGTACCTTCTGTTTGTTTCAATAATTCTTCGATATCTTTAAGATCATGACCAGAAATAAGAATACCTGGCTTATCACTAACTCCAATATTTACCTCTGTAACTTCAGGATGTCCATAAGATTCAGTATTTGCAGAATCTAACAACACCATTGCATCAACGCCAAACTTACCAGTTTCTAGAGTAAGGGCAACAAGCTCATCAACAGATAAATCTTGAAGTGAAGCCAATAGAGCTTTTTCTATAAAAACAGAAATTTCTTCGTTATCGTAATCCAACTTATCAGCATGAGATACATAAGCAGCCATACCTGTAATACCATATCTAATCAACTCTCTTAGAGAACGAACATCTTCGTTTTCTGTAGAAAGAACACCAACTGTTGTTGCTTTCTCTTCCATTTGATTTTCATCAATAATTTGCCATGTGGCTACATCGTGAGAAAACAATACACTTGTAAAATTACTAGACAATTGCATCTTCAACTTATCTCTTAACTCTACACCTTCTGCTATCTTATTTACAAAAGCTTCTTTATCGAAATTTGCATTTGTAATTGTCATAAACAATGACTCAACTATAAACTCATTTGCTATAGATAAATCAACTCCATTCTTTCTTAGTTCAGAACTAAAAACCGCAATTCCTTTAGCTGTGTAAATTAATAAATCTTGTAGGTTAGCTACATCAGATTCCTTACCACAAACCCCTTTAATAGTACAACCAGTGTTCTTTGCCGTTTCCTGACACTGGTAACAAAACATGTTCTCCATTATGAAAATATTTAATTTAAGATGTTTTTATCCTTTATTGATTTTTTTGAAGGCGCAAATATAGAAGACTAATTTATCTTTTAATGAATTATTTCCATGACTTAAATCATTTATTAAATCTAAATAAGAATATATTTAGTACTTTCAATATGTACATATGTCGATATGAAATATTGCTAAGTAAATATTTTTGAATACTTTTACCTTTCATTTATCAATAGCATTAATCAGAAAACATTATAAATCATAGCTTTAGCCACAAAAACATTAAAAAGATGAAAACATTAGCAATAATAGGGGGAGGAAATCTAGGAAAATCAATACTCAACGGACTAGTAAGCTCCAATACGTCAATATTTGAAAAAATATTTATTACAAGGCGTAATACTGGCAGATTAAAAGATTTAGAATCTAAAACAGTTACTGTAACTAGCGACAATATTTTAGCTGCAAAAGAAGCAGATGTAATAATACTAGCGATTAAACCTTTCAAGATAGAGGGAATCTTAGAAGAGATAAAGGACGTATTGAATAGTAGTAAAATTATAATTTCGGTAGTAACTGGGACAGAGATCAGTACTATAGAAAAATACTCCGATGCTAAGGCTTATCGCGCAATGCCCAATACAGCAGTTGCAATTAAGGAATCTATTACTATGATTTCTGGTAACTATGATGATGAAAGCAATAAAATAGTGAAAAATATTTTCGACCAAGTAGGAGAGACAGTAGAAATAGAAGAAGAACTTATGGGTGCTGCAACCGTACTAGGAGCTTGTGGAATTGCTTTTGCATTGAGATATCTAAGAGCTGCAACTCAGGGAGGAATAGAAATTGGGTTCTCTTCAAAAACTTCTCAGTTTATTGCTGCGCAAACAGTAAAAGGTGCCTGCGAATTAATTCTCCAAAATGGAACTCATCCAGAAGAGGAAATAGACAAAGTAACAACACCAATGGGAGTTACAATTAGTGGACTAAATGAAATGGAACATCAAGGGTTTAGTTCAGCATTAATTAAGGGACTTATTACATCTTATGACAAGGTGAAAAAAATGAGTTAAATTCTATACATAAAAGGTGATATAACATATTGACTTTACTGGACTAGGTACTCACAAAAAATAGTCAAAGATTAATAATTCTTTGACTATTTTTTTACTCCAATAAATTACATGTTTTTTTCAAGTTAAAATCAACTTTCTATATAGTACATTGGAACTTCTCCTTTATTTTTAACATCTATATTTCCTCTAAAAACACATTTAAAACCTGTTTTAACATCGTTGTAAGTACTTTCGGAAATACTAACAAATCCTACCATTCCATTAGATTCAATCCTACTAGCTATATTTACAGTATCGCCCCAAATATCGTAAGCAAACTTCTTGCTACCTACTACACCAGCAATAACAGAGCCAGTGTTAATACCTATCCTAATTTCCCAATATAGCTCACCATTAGCCTTCTTTTTTTCTACATCTTTATTCACGTATTCAGCAATTTCTAAACCGGCGTTTACAGCATCTAAAGCATTGGTAGTATTTGGCGATGGTACTCCTCCAGCACACATGTAAGCATCTCCAATAGTTTTTATCTTTTCGAGATTATACTTTTCTATAATAGAATCAAATTTATTGAAATACTTATCAAGCTCTTCTACTAGTTCATCTTCGCTAAGCATCTCGGCTATATTTGTAAATCCAACAAAATCGGTAAATAATACTGATACCTTTTCATATTTTCGGGGTGGGACTTTCGAATTTTTTTTCAACTCGTTAGCAATCCTCTTTGGCAAAATATTCAGTAATAATTTGTCTGACTTATCACGTTCCTTGGAAATTTGATTGTTCAGCCTTCGCTGACGAATCATACCTACAATTACAATAATTATTATCAAACCTAAAAGAAGTCCAATTAAATAGGTTCCCTGTAAAATATCGTTTGCATTATCTGCTTCTTTCTGCGCTACCTTCTGTCTTTGTACTGCCAGTACTGTAGCAATTGAATCGGACCTAGATCTCTGATTAGCATTCTCTTCCTGCACCAAAGCATTTACAGCAGTAAGAGAGTCACGTTTTGCTTTATTTAATGCAACATTTTTTTCAATTTCAATAAGCTTACTTTTATCTTTTTCGTGTTGAGCAACAACAAGGGCTTGGTCTCTAATAATCTTAGATTCTCTTGCTTTTTGAGACTCAATCTCAGCATTCATTTTCTCTTTTTCTGCAATTTGTTCTGCAGTTTTTTTCTGGTCGAGAAGAGCATCTTTTTCTATACGTTCAACACTAATTCTTTTAGAATTTACATCATTATCGTGCTCTACTTTTTCGCTATTGATATGACTCTTTTCCTGTAGGTAACTAGAATTAAAATCTCTTTCTAACTCATAATTATCAAGCGATCCGTATATTTTTGACTTAAAAAGAAGGGCTTTTGCAGCTAAATTTCTATTATTTGACCTTCTTGCTCCCTCTATGGTTTCATTAACGTAAAGCAATGCATTGTAATAATCGCTAACATAAAAATATATATTGGATGTTATAAAACTAATTTCATTTTTAAGCTTCTCATTCTCGCTTAACGAACTGAGGTAATCGGCTTTTCTAGTATATTTTATTGCCTCATCCTGACGTTTAGTTTTCTGAGCAATAACCGACAAATTTATATTTGTCATAGCCAAAACATCAGCATACTGTTTCTCTTGTTTTATTAATTTTAAAGCTTTTTTGAAATGTTCTTCGGAGTTATGTAAGTCATTTTTCTTGCTATATAAAACCCCTAAATTATTATGGAGAATACCTCTAATGTTTTTTGAAGTCTCAATACTTATTTGTCCCAAAATACTCTCGTAATAAGAAATACCTACATCAAATTTTTGTGATTTCTGATACTCTAATCCTATTAATTGATAAAGTGAATATATTTCCACATTATTATATTGCTTTTTGGCTTGTTGCAATGATTTCTTATACCAATTTATAGCATCTTCCCTCCTACTTTCGTACGAGGCAATATTCCCTAAATATTTAAAGCTCTTTTGTTTTAAATCTATATCATCAATTAGGTAGAACAATTTTGCTGTTTCTAAAAAATAATTATTTGCATTGGAGTATAATTCCATAGCAATTAACTGTAATCCTATGTCGTATTTTACTCTAGATAAATCATGGTGCTTATCTTGTTTTTCGTACAAATACTCAAGTTTCAACGAATAATCAAAAGCCTGTATACCTAGATTTATTGATTTATATAAAACTACTAGCTCAATAATACTTCTTTCTTCTGATAACAATAAAGTATTATTGCGTGATAGGTTGTAAGCCTCTAGTAGTAACCCTAATTTATCTGCTGTATTTTCTTCAACTATTGCTTTATTTATTATTGAATCTATTTTAGTCTCAGTTATTCTATCCTGACCAAATGCATTAAAATTTAAGCCAATAATAAGTAAGAAGATAATTACCATCTTAAAATTAGTTACTCCATATTTAAGTTTACTTGTCATCAAATTAAAAAAATATTAAAACATTTTGAAACTTACCCCAAATTCTATTGTTCTCCCATACTGAGGCATAAAATACAATCCTTTAAAAAGATCGGCTGTTTGTATTCCGGAAAAACTTGTATTGAACACATTTTTTACACGCGTATAAAATGTAAGGTTATTGTTGCTGTAGTAGTTCAACGACATATCTGCCCAAATAGCCGAATTATCGTAATCTATTAATTCGAGGCTCATATCATTACCTGGATATATTTCTGAATAAAACTCGTAGTACGCATTTTCGTATTTATTATTTCCATAAAATGCTGTAACTAGCTGTATGTTTTTATATAAATTTAACTTTACGAGAGCCTGAAACATAAAGCTAGGTTGGATTCTATAATTATCGTACCTCAATAATTCAGGATTTGTTGTCTCTTCTCTTTTCTGATAAGTAACTGACAAATCGATATTCAATTTTATACTTGGAACAATATCTTTCATCCTTACATTTCCTTGAACTAATATGTTATTGGATCCATGACCTCTATTATTCACATATCCATAATATCCGTATTCTATTAAATTAGGATAATCAAGATCTGGATTTCTTAAAGAGAATACTATTTCGTTATTACGTTTGTAGAAGTTAGACAAAACCTCGAACGAATAATTTTTGGAAGGCATATAAGTAAAACTAATTTCAACCGATTCTAATTGTTCGTATTCTAACTGAGTATTAGGAAATGGAAAATATGAAATACTCCCTTTTTCCCTTGCAAAACTAGAATACTTGTAATAGGATGAAGGTGATTTGTATGATTTGGAATACTGACTTTTCAACCAAAACTTTGGAGTTATTTTGTACAATACTGATGCTCTAGGGCTAAGGGTTGGTCCATAAATAGAATGATTATCGTATCTCAAATCTAAAAGCATGCTAAATTTATCTGTTGAGTAATCGTACTGAGCAAAAAGTCCATATTTATGGAATGTGAAAGGAGATAAATCTTCATAATCACCTCCGTATAGATAATTCATTTCAACTAATTCTTGATCAGACAACTCATAATAACCTGCTTCATTTGAAGTCAATGAGGTTGAAAATGCCTCATACGAATTAGGTGTAAAAGGTCTAGTAAGAGATTGATAAATTGGAAGATTTCCTGAGTAGCTATACTCTGCTCCTACAGTTAAAGTAGATGTTTCACTTAAATTGAAATTAAAGAGTTGATCAAAATTAATATCATCAGACCCTCCATAAATAAAATAAAGCTTATTTTCTAAACTCAGTAAAGTATTTACTGATAATTCACTGGAACCATTCTCCATCCTATACCTTAAATAAGACAAATTTGTTTGAGAATTCATCTTAGAAAATGCTTTGTTATACGACAATGTATAACGAGAAATATTTTCTCCCCAATATGTATCTGGTAATTGATAACTACTGTAGAAAGGCAAATTTCCTACAGCACTATGGTCTTGCCTTTTCATTGAGAACATAGAAAACTTAAAATCTTTATACTCGAGGCCTATCCCATACATAGAATTACTATTTGGCATATTCCCCAAAAAAGGATTTTCCGCAGTTCCCTCAAAAAAAGGATTACTCCCGAGTCCGGTAGTGTCAATATGAGGGTAGTTATTAAGATTATATAAACTTTTGTAATTCCTCTTGATATTCATATCGTTGTAAGCAGAGTAGTTTGCAAAGAAATTATATTTAAGTATGTTTTTATCTTTACCTACTCTACCTCCTAATAGTAAATTTATTTCGTTGTAACCTGAATCTCCTATAGCAAAAACCGCATTACCATAGGTTCCTCTTTTTTGATTTTGCTCAGTTATAATATTTATTACCCCTCCCATTGCATCAGCTCCATAAATTGCCGATGAAGGATTGGTAATAACTTCTATTCGTTCTGCTTGTTTTATTGGTAGTTGTGCACTTATTGGCATTCCGGCTGCACCACTAGGATTTATGGGAATTCCGTTTAATAAAATTTTGGTGTAATAATTCCCTAAAAGTCCATTTATGGTAAAGGTTTCTCCTGTTTTAGAGCTTCCTGGTTGAGATATTCTTACACCTGGTATATTTTTTAGAACATCAGTTAAGGTTCTATAATTATTTTCTTGAATATCCTTTTTTGTGATGACGTACGATGTAAATGGCAAATCGCTAATATCCTTCATACTCCGGGATGCAGTGTTAACCTCAACAAATCTTTGGCGCATAATTGTATCAAGATCATCGACACTTAATTGTTCCAACAACGAACCATCATCCTCTATAATTTGAGAGAATGTAGGATTAATTGCAAAAAGTAGTAGTAAGATAAAAGTTAGTAAACGATTCACGTTTTAAATTATAGTAATGTTAGTTTATTTTTAAGATTTTCAATTATTTTTTCCTTAGTTGGATTGTATTTCTCTCGAGCGTACTTCGTAAAGAACACGTGTTTCTCTAAAAAATTAACTTGAAACTCAATCCATTTTTTTTCATCTTCGAAAATATAATTGTGTAACTCAACGAGCTCCTTTTTCAACTTTTCTGCCTGACAACTATATTTATCCGTTCCTATGTACGACAAATCGGCATCGCAAATAATATTCTCCAACAATGTTTTGGGTTTATGAGGAAATTTGGTAACTAAAATAAGCGATGTTACTAAAGAAATATCTGCTTCAGTATATCCGAAATTAGGCATAGTTCTGATAATGAAATTACAGCCTAATATTTCGTGATCATGCATACTTTCTATATGTCCTATGTCGTGCGATAAAGAAGCAACTCTTATAAGTTCTATCTCTCTAGCAGTTAAGCTATCTTCATTTTTAGATATGTCAATGCAAGCTTGCTCTACCTCCAACGAATGTTCTGACCCGTGGTAATAACAATCACCCAAAGACTTGCTTGTTAACTCTTTTATAATGAAATCTCTAATTCTATCCAGCCCCATATTTCTTTCTTCTTGATGCAAAACTACACAAAACTTAAATATATATCATTTATTTCTGATAAACTCTAAATTCCTAATTAAACCAGAGAACTTTGTACGTTTAACAGCCGATTTCTTAAATACCTTACGGAATACTTCTTCTGTTATTTCCTCCCATTCATTTTTAGTGAAATCCAATAATCTGCCTTGAGCTTCGAAAAGAGGTTCGGAATGTGATGTAGAAAATTTATTCCACGGACATACATCTTGACAAATGTCGCATCCAAAAACCCAATTTTCCATTTGGTTTTTAAATTCAACAGGTATTTCATTCTTCAATTCTATAGTTAAATAAGAAATACATTTACTCCCATTAATCACTTTTGGTGATTCTATTGCCTCAGTAGGACACGCATCTATACATGCAGTACACTTTCCACAATGATTGGTTGTTGCACCATCTGGCTCTAACTCTAAATCAATAATTAATTCTGAAACAAACTGGAAAGAACCTTTTTTGTAGGTAATTAAAAGTCCGTTTTTACCAACCCATCCTAAACCAGATTTACTAGCCCAAGCTTTCTCTAATACAGGTGCCGAATCCGTAAAAACCCTTCCATCGACTTTACCTATTTCTGCTTGAATAAAGTCCATAAGCTCACTAAGTTTAGTTTTAATTATACCGTGATAATCTTGACCATAGGCAAACTTTGCAAGCTTTGGGACATCAATATTCTCCTGCTGGTTTTGGGGGTAATAATTGTAGAGTAAAGAAACTACAGACTTTGCTCCAGGAACCAACAAACGAGGATCAAGCCTCATATCAAAATGATTTTCCAAATAACTCATCTCTCCTTGAAATCCATTTTTCAGAAAAGATTCCAAGCTAGAAGCTTCGCCTTCTAAAAAATCTGCTTTCGATATTCCTACATATTCAAACCCTAACCTTTTAGCTTCATTTTTTATAAGTGAAGAATATTTATTTTTGTCGATCATAATACAAAAGTAATAGTATATTTATTATTCATACATAACAGGATACTAATAATGGACAACAACTTAAATATAGCAATAATTCAGACTGATATAGTTTGGGAATCTCCATTGGAGAACCTTACAATGTTAGATGAAAAAATCATCGGAATAGATTCGTCGGTAGATTTAATTGTTTTACCCGAAATGTTTGCAACTGGATTTACAATAAATGCTAATAAAGTAAAACAAACTATGGATGGCGAAATAGTTTCGTGGATGAAAAAAACTGCAATAGAAATAAAAGTTGCCATATATGGAAGTGTAATTATCGAAGAAGACTCAAAATTTTACAATAGAGCTATATTTGTATTTACTGATGGACAAATTGAATTTTACGATAAAAAACACTTATTTTCTTTGGCAGGAGAAGACACTGTTTTTAGTTCTGGTAATATCAGAAAAATAATAACATATAAGGGGTGGAGAATAATGCCATTGGTGTGTTACGATCTTCGTTTTCCTGTTTGGAGCAGAAATGATCTAGACTACGACCTGCTAATCTACATTGCAAGTTGGCCAGAGAAGAGGAGCCATGCATGGCAATCGTTACTAAAAGCTAGAGCAATAGAAAATATGAGCTATGTTGTAGGTGTAAATCGTATTGGGACCGATGGAAACAATTATGAGTATTGTGGAGATTCCGTGATTATTAACGAACTAGGTGACGAAATTATTACAACTCCAAAGTATGGAAGTGCAATAAAAACAATTGAAATAAAAATGAAAACACTTGTGGAAAGTAGAAAACATCTTGCTTTTTTGAATGATATGGATTTTTTTGAGATAAAAAATAAATAAAGGTTATGAAAAATAGAAACATTACAATCAAACACTATTTAGTATTTTTGATTTCATTAATACTTTTTCTTACCGAAAGTAGTATTGCCCAGAACTCAAATATTGATTCTTTAGTAACTAAGAGTAACATTAGCTTAGCGGATATTTCTATAGAACTATCTGAAGCAGATTATAAAACTGACATAATCATTAACAAAATAAAGAAAGACTCTTCATTAAAAAAAATAAAAACTGAAAATGATTCTCTAATTAAAGGTGTTAAAATTGACATTAAAGAGTTTTCGGACGACCTAAAAAACCTTGATGATAGAAATAACAGAAGACTTGGAAATACTCTAGTTTTTTGGGAACAGGATTTAGAAACAGTAAACATAAAAATAGCTGAAATTTCTAATATTATATCTGAAGTAGATGAAAAGATAAATGATTTCGATACTGAGCAAAAGAGTATTGTAAAAACTATTGAATACCTTAAATCTAATAATGAAGCTTATAGCATTCAGAAAAAAGCTAGGGATGTAAAAGTAAAAGTTGATGGAATCGTTAAAGATTTAGAAATAAAGAAAAATTATGCTGTGAAAATATTAGAAAACCTTATAGATATTAAAACTTTAGTTACACCAATTGTCGACGAGGTAAAGGATAAAATAGACCAGAGAAGAACTACAGTTACAAGTAGAGAACAAAAATCGTTAATAGAAGTTAATTATTCAGACTCAAACAAATGGGACTTATCAGGTATTGAAAGCATTGTAAAAGGCGAATACAATAGACTAAAAATATATCTACAGGAGAATTACATACTCTTGATTATACATGCCATATTAATGGCATTAATCATTGCTCTTTTCAAATATTTACATAAAAATCCTATAAATGATATCACAACAAAACCAACACCTTACAAAAGGTATTTTCACAAATTACTAAATTCACCTATAAGCCTTGGTTTATCTATTGGTCTATTGCTTCTTGTTGGTTACTACAAAACACCTCCACTAGTATTTATAGATATCTATAGTTTCTTATTTATTATACCTATTTTCTTTTTATTGAAAGACTCTTCTAATAATAAACTATTGCTTTACACCTACATTTTCACCACAGTTATGACCATACAAACTGTGTATAAATTTATTCCCGAAGAAACTATTTATTCTAGAATAACTCTACTTTTTATATCTATACTAGTGGCATGGGGTATAATAAAACTAATCCTGTACCTTAGAAAAAACTCTATTTCTAAAAATATTATTATCGATAAGATTATATTATTTTTTACATACCTATTATCTATTACTGTACTTATTGTTTTAGTTAGTAATATTATAGGAATGGTTGTTTTTGCTGAAATTTTGTTGGATAGTATTTTCAAATCTATTCTATCAATAATATTAATGTCTTTATTATTGATAGTAAGTAATGGTCTATTAATTACTTTTATAGAAAGCGACAGAGCAAGTAAGATTAATTCGATTAGAAATAATCGTCCACAAATTATTGATAACACTATAAAAATAACAAATGTTATAGTTTTTATATCCCTATTCCATTTTATTTCTAATGCTTTTGGATTTGAAGAAATAATACTTGAGACCTTTTATGGAATTGTAAATTATCAAATTGGCTTGGGTTCTATAACCTTTTCAATATCTGGTATTTTCACTTTCTTTTTTGTTATTTGGTTGTCTCTAGTTGTATCTAGAATAATTAGAAACATATTGGAAGATGATATTTTACTAAGAATGGAGGTTGAGACAGGTCTACTTCACACAATTTCTATGACTGTGAAGTACAGTATTATTGCTATTGGTTTTTTTATGGCAATAAGTGCAGCCGGAATTCCATTAAACCAAATGGCAATTGTTTTTAGTGCTTTTGGAGTTGGTATTGGGTTTGGTCTACAAAATATATTTAACAATCTAGTATCTGGTTTTATTCTTCTATTCGAAAGACCTATTAAAATTGGAGATACAGTAGAAGTTGGGACTCTAATTGGACAAGTAAAATCAATAGGAATTAGATCTAGTAAGGTTCGAACTTTTGATGGTGCTGAAATTATTGTTCCAAATGGAAATCTTATTTCTAATGAAGTAATTAACTGGACACTTTCTGACAGAAAGAGAAGGGTTGAAATTATAGTTGGTATTTCTTACGATTCTGACCCACATGTAGCTAGCGATATATTTATGAATATTCTAAAGAACCATATCGAAATAGTACCAGACCCTGATCCAGTTGTATATTTCAGAGACCTTGGAGAAAGCTCGCTAGATTTCAGATTATTATTCTGGACATACAAAGATTGGGTGAAAGTTAGAAGTGATATTGTGTTTGAAGTATTTGATGCTCTTAAAGAGGCTGGTATAGAAATTCCTTTTCCTCAACAAGATTTGCATCTAAGATCAATTGATTCTGATGTAGAGATTAAACATAAACCTGAAGGAAATATTGAGTTATAGTTATAAAAAAGTAGACAACTACAATATCCGTCATATCGACCGTTGATTTAGTGGAGTGCGAAGAATTTATTTCTCTTTAAAACTAAGTTCATCTCTTTTCCACGGGGTTTTTCGACCTTGCCTACTACAAGAAGGTCCGCAAGATACTCTACACCTATGACAACTTTTATTTTAGTGTTAATCAATTATTTAGTATGTGTCATCCTGAGTGTAGTTTTATGAGGTACGAATAAAATGAAATCGAAGGATCTATTACGGTTGAAAAAGTTTATGTTAATCATTTTTTAATAGATACTTCGACTTCGCAAAGGCTACGCTCAGTATGACGGTGACTCGTCATTACCTCATTGGAGTTTCTTTAAAAAATTTAGGACTCAGAATGACGATGGCTAAAAAAAATGACTTCTGATTATAAAATCAGAAGTCATTTTATATTAATTCAAATATAATTTAGCTTACCAAATATTGGCCTGCATATCTTTCTTTGTCATCATTTTATCTCCTTCTTTTACATTCCATGATTTATGGAATTCATCAAGATTACTCATTGGCCCGTTTACACGGTATTGAGCTGGAGAGTGAGGGTCTGTAGTAACTTGTTGTTTTGTGTACTCTGGTCGTGCATTAGATGCCCAAACTTGCGCCCATCCTAAATACAAACGTTGCTCTGGTGTAAAACCTGCAAGAGTTTCTCTACCACCATTCACTTCATAATATTTTTGCAATGCGTAGTATCCCAAAGTTAAACCTCCAAGGTCAGCAATGTTTTCTCCTAGAGTTAATTTACCCTGAACAAATACACCTGGATAAGGTTCGTACTTATCAAATTGATTAACTACAACATCTGTCTTAGTTTCAAATTTTGCTCTATCTTCTTTTGTCCACCAATCATTCAAGTTTCCTTCTTTGTCGTATTTAGAACCACTATCATCAAAACCATGAGAAAACTCATGACCAATAACTCCTCCAATTGCACCGTAATTTATAGCTACATCGGTATTAGGTCCATAAAAAGGTGGTTGTAGAATTCCTGCTGGAAAAACAACTTCGTTATTCACAGGATTGTAGTAAGCATTGATAGTTTGTGGCGTCATCCCCCACTCAGACTTATCTACTGGCTTACCGTATTTTGATAGATTTTCTTCGGCTCCCCAACGAGATACTGCAAATATATTTTCTAAAACTGTATTTGGTTTAATATCAATACTTGAATAGTCTTTCCATTTATCAGGATACCCAATTTTATATGTAAATGCTTTTAGTTTTTCTGTAGCTTTAGATTTAGTCTCGTCGCTCATCCAATCTAAAGTTGCAACTCTATCGATGTACGCTACTCTTAAATTCTCTATCAAACCTTCAACATCTTTTTTAGAGCTCTCTGGAAAATATTTAGCAACAAAAAGTTTTCCAAGTGGATCTCCTAAAGTTCCGTTAACTAAACGAACAGATCTTTTCTCGCGAGTCTTCATTACATCAACTCCTCTCATTACTCCACTTTTGAAAGCGAAGTTTTCTTTAACAAAATCATTTGGCAACCACGATGCAGAGCCACTAAGTAAATGCCAGTTGAAATAAACTTTCCAATCGGCAATTGGAGTATCCTTTAATTGATTATTAATTGCTTTCAAGAAATCTACTTGAGAAACATTTACAAAATCTACATTTTCCAACCCTAGAGTTGTAAAATAATTATTCCAATCGTAATCTGGAGAAAGTTTCTGTAGCTCAGCCACAATCATTTTATTGTAAGTTTTCTCTGGACTTCTTCTTTCAATTCTAGACATTGAAATCTCAGCAATTCTTTTTTCTATATCGAAAATAATTTCAGCTTTATTAGAAGCAGCACCTACATCATCGCCCATCAAAACAAACATATTTGCTATATGTGCTTTATAAGCGGTTCTTATTTTTTTGAATCTATCATTGTCTACCAAGTAGTAATCTCTATCGGGCAAAGACAATCCACTTTGAACCATAGTTGCAAGGTGCTCCTTACTAGATTTTTTGTCTGTTCCTATATAAAAAGCAATGGGACTACTCATGTCCTCTTTGAAGTTATTAGCAAAAAATGCAGGGAAATCTTTGTATGATTTAAGAGATTCTATTCTGTCAAGTCTAGATTTAAGAGGTTTTAATCCTGCTTCTTCAATACTCATTGAGTCCATTGCCGATTTATAAAAATCGCCAATTAATTGAGAATCGCTTCCTTTCTCTCCTTTAATATTTTCAGCTTCTACAATTAAGCCTTTAATTTTATCCTGACCTTGTTCGTACAAAATATTAAATGCTCCCCAGCGACTATCTGTCTCTGGAATTGGATTAGCTTTTTGCCATCCTCCTGTTGAATACTGAAAGAAATCATCTGTAGGAGAAACCGTTGTATCTAGATTTGCTAAATCAAATCCTGGTATAATACTCATATCTTTTTGGGGTGAATTATCGCACGAAGTTGTAGTGATAAAAGCAAGTGCAACCATTCCGTAGAATGATTTCTGCAAAATAGATTTCATAATAAGTGTATGTTTATAATTTCAACATCAAATATACTTAAGTCGTTACTTTAATATGTCTTAACAATTAGTTAAATTTTACTATTAAATAAACTTAAAGTATTTACTTTTTTGAAATAACCTTTACTACTTCGTCAATGTTGTCATTAGGTACAGTTACAGCAAGATGATAATGTTTCAACTTCCAATCTCCATCAATGTTTTCTAGAATACCTGAGCCTCGGCAAACACCCATCCACGTATTAAGTAACTCATCAAACCAAGCGACATTTCCATCTTTGCTAAAATAAATGTTTCTGCTAATTACTTTGAAATCCCAAGCTTTACCTGCATCAAAATAAGGTTTTGCGAAAGCATGAAATTGTTCTTTACTCCAAAGCTCTGTTTCATCTGTTCCTATGTAAATAGCATCATCAGTCATCAATGCAAAATAGCTTTCTCCATTTGCCAGAGCAGCATCTTTGTGCCATTGATTTAATTTATCGGTAATAATTTCTTTATCAGTATTCTGAGAATACAAAACCGATGAGTAAATAATTACAAGTATTACAGTAAATAGTTTTTTCATAATTTTTTTATGATAAATACTAGTTAAGAATCTTCTTAGCAATTTTAGTAGCTAAATCATCTCTACCTGAGTTATCTAAAGTTGGAGTTTCGCCAGACACACTGTACATCTCTTTCATAACCTTCATCAACTCATTTTTGATAAGTTTACGAACAGGGACTTTAGCCATCATACCATACATGGCTGCATTTCCAGTTTTATTTCGCTCTGGATTTTTCTTTATTTCGGCAATTGATTTCTTCAAATCGGCAATATAACTCTCTGCTACATGCTCATGAGCTGTAGTTATCATTACGTGCAAACTTGCTGGCTTTTGTTGTCTATCGGTATGCCATCCTTTTTCTTCGAGATAATCGGCAACGGCGTAAATATTTATGTCTTTATCGGTAGAAACAAAAGAAAATATTCCTGCTTCTGGAGTTCCATTAACCCTCAGTTCGGGCATTTCTTTTATTCCGTCCTGAATTTGGTCTCTCACTTTCATTACAATTTTAGCCTTCTCTCTAAGGCCTTCCTCTCCTTGAACTTTTAATGCGGCCCATGCCGCTGCAATTGCTCCGCCAGGTCTTGTACCCAACAAAGCGGGAGAAACAAATACTCCTCCTGGCCAATCTTCATCGATAAAAAACTGATACTTCAAATAATCCATATTTCGGTAAAGAATTACTGATGCTCCTTTGGCAGCGTAAGCATACTTGTGTACATCAGCAGAAATTGAAGTAACTCCTGGTATTCTGAAATCGAACAATGGAATATTGTGACCATTCTTCGCCACAAATGGCAATAAAAAACCTCCTAAACAAGCATCTACATGTAAAGGTATATTTTTACTCATGGCCAATTTTCCTAATTCTTCTATAGGATCAACTGTACCAAAAGGATAGTTTGGTGCTGAGCCTACTATTAAAATTGTGTTTTTATTTATTAATTTTTTTACGGCTTCAACATCTACTCTGAATGTATTGTCTAAAGGAGCTACAACCATTTTCACATCAAAATAATGAGCCGCTTTGTTGAATGCCACGTGCACAGATTCGGGTACTATCATTTCTGGCTTAAATTTTCGCAAGGCCAAAAATCGTTTTGATTTAGCCATGTCTCTGTATGTTTTCACTGCTAGCAAAACACTCTCAGTTCCTCCCGAAGACATTGTACCTACTGCGTGTTCTCCGCCGTTAAATATCTCTGCAGACATGCGAACTACTTCGTGCTCAAATTTTTTCAGGCTCTTGAAAGCTGTAGGATTTAAAGCATTTTCAGAAAAATACATCCCATAGGCTTCTTTCAAAAATTTAGAATGTTCTTCTCCTGCATTATAAACTAGACTCCAAGTTTTACCATCTCTCCAATTGCTATCTTCGGAATTAAACTTTTTCATTTCGTCAAGAACATCTTCTTGCTCCATTTTATTCTGAGAAAAAAACTTCATATTTAGTTGAATTTAAATATTTTTTAGTCTAAAAAAAATTAACAATAACAAACCTACACTATTGGTTATCAAATAACAACTCAAAAAAAAGTCTAATGAAATATATTTCATTAGACTAAAACAATAAGTAATAAACTTACTACTTAGCTTCTTCAGCTGCTACTTCTTCAACTACAACTTCTTCCACTACTACTACAGTAGTGTCAACAACTGCAACTGTAGAATCTACAACTACCGCTACTTCTTCCACTACAACAGCTTCTTCAACTACTTCTTCCACTACAACAGCTTCTTTTTTTTCTGAAGCATCATCACAAGATGTGAAAGAAATTGATCCTAAAATAAGACCTGATACTACTGCAACACTTTTCAAGTTAATCATAATCACTAGAATTGAAATTAATTAGTACAAGAGTAAAACCTCCTGATTAGTTTGTTATTATTATCTGTAAATATAATTTATGGTTTAAATAAAACCTTCACATAAATTGATTTTTCACAATAAATAATTGCCTACTGAAAATCTAAACAATTATTCTTGTACAAAGATACATTACCACCACTAAACACTAACATATCAGGTAATTATAGAAAGTTTACGCATTTCTGCAATCTGATTATCAGCATTTAATAAAATGATATTTATCAAGTATTTTATCGTCTACTTTTAATGACTTCCAAACAGTGTAGATTTTAACCTACACGTTGTCTCTTTGAAATAAAAAACAACGCATTCTCCCTTTGCCAGAGTAGCATCTTTGTCCCATTGATTTAATTTATCGGAAATAAATTTATTTGTATGTATTCTGATATTACAAACCTGATGTATAAACAATTACAAGTATTACTGTAAATAGTTTTTTTAATAATTAAATTAGAGTCTCCCTGATTTGTGTGGAAGACAAAAGAGTAGTAGAGTAAAAATTAGATTATAAGATTAGAGTATTACATAGTAAATACAATAGGAACAGTAATCCTACAACCATTTAAACCCTTAATCTTTTATTTTCTTAAGGATATAATTTATTCAAATTTCCACAATATTCGTGGTACCTTAAATTATATTTATGATTACAGTATGTCTTCGAGCAAACAGTAACAAACCATATGTTTAACTACCAAACACTTTCTTAGCCAATGATTTTGGGTAAATACTTTTCTGCTTTTTATAATCAATAGTTATAGAAATTAAATCTGATCCATCAGCTGCTTTTCTAGATTTGCATAAATGGGGCTTACCTTTAATAAAACTCAACACTTTTCCATTTTCCGATATTTTATGAAAATTTATGTTTGGAATATCAGAGTAAATTTCGTTTCTATACTTGTAATTTCCTGCTTTGTAAACTTTGTTGGCCACAAAATGGAAATACTGTTCTTTAGTAAGTAGTTTTAGGTTGTCTAGCTTGAAGTTTTTCTTATTACCATCTATTCTTACTATTCTGTGTTTAGCCCTATCGTACATTCCCGGATGAAAACTATTGTACACCAATGATGTTACAAAAAATAGCTTGGGTATATTCTGCGAAATAGTTAAGTAATAGGTATAATCGTTAAGAGTTTTATTGAAAGAAGGATTTAAGAATGATCTTCTTTTAACTGAATATACTTTTCCATTTGGGTAAACCCTATATCTATTGTTGAAAATAGATATAGGATTACTTAAAATCATTGACATTTTTACTTTATTTTATCAATGTAAATATATGCTAAAAACGTTTAAATACAATTGTAAAATATAAATGTGATGAGTTTTTCTACATACTAAAATGTAGGTGTTCTATATATTTTAATTTCTGAGATGTTTATGCGATTTAAAACACGTTAAATTTTAGGTTCACAAAACTCATTATTCCTTCAACTTCTAGAGATACTTTCTCAAGGACAATTGAAGCATCAGAACCAAACATTTTCCCCATTACAGCACCATTAGATGTAGAGATATAAACTTGACCATTAGATTTTTCGTAGACAGCAAATGATTTTGGCATCATTACTCCAATCTTTTTAAGGTCATCAGTCATTAACATTTCAGAAGAATATTTAGCACTACAATATTTTATAATAGAATATTTTCCAATTGATGGAGCTCCACCATTTACTACTGCTTTATTCTGATCAATTACATTTGTAACTATCCAATCGCCTCTGTTGTTAATTCTATTTGAAATTACTTCTACTGTTTTTTCAAATTCATAAGGGCTTTTAATTTCTACAAGCATCATCTTTTCTGCCGAAATATTTAATGCTAGCCCAGTGAAAAATACACCGAATACCAAACCTCCAAGTACCGATACTATTACTAATATTTTCTTTTCCATAATTATTTTATTTATAACTTTCTAAAATTGTGTCTATATCTAATTCTTTTGTTTTCTCATATTCAATAGAGTAAGTTGCTAGGTCATTTTTAAAATGTTTACCTGCCATTTTCATAACAAGAAGATCAATATTGCTTAGCTTCTCCATTATATCGTTATGATTATGTTCATGGTCTTCTCCATTACTATGGTTGTGATGCTCATGAGTGTTTTTTCTATACTCTACTAATTCAGTAGTGTTTTTACTTATCTTATAAATTGCAAACTCTTCGCATCTACCAGTGAATTTGGCAATAGTTTTCTTATCGTTTGTTGGTATTGCTATTATCATAATTTTAAATTATTCCATTTATGAGTTTATCATTTCAATATTAAGAAAATGTTATTCTTCTTCAATACACATGCTTTCATTTTTTATAGCTATAAATGTTTTATAGCTAACAATTACAAATGTTATTAGCATTGATGCCATGAATAACCATGCCAAATATTTGTAAATATTTACACTAGTAAGCTGGTAGGCTACCACCGAGGCAATAGTTATTGATGCCAATGGGAATAAAAATGCCCACCACGAAACAAAAAAATCTAGACCTCTAAAACTTTTGTGTAGCATAACTAATAAAGCAGCAAAGAAATAGGCGATGAAAAGCATGAAATAAGCGAATGAATCTAAACTCTGGATTATTCTTACATAAGCCAAGAATCCAATTGCTGGAGGAGCTAGAAGAATAAAAAATGTAGGCATAAATTTCTTAGGCATCTGATCGTGAAAAATAACCCTATTCATGAAAATAGTTAATAGGATAATCCAGAATAAGAAACCTATAGCATAATAAAACCATGCTAATTCCCTAGGAATGAAATCTACCCCAATTACAGGAATCAAAATGTTTCCCACCACAGGTATAAACCACGCAGGGTTAAAAGTTTTGATTTCGAAATTATGCTGTATCCAAAACTTAATTGTGTGAAGCATAATATAGGTGTGTCCAATAAATCCTATCCACCAAAGTGGCATTGCTACCATTGGCCATATTCCGTATACTGCAATAGATAAAAGTAAAAATGAGATTGTGATAGTAGAAAAGAAGTTTATTCTTATTCTATGTCTGAAATCTACGTTTACTTCTTTGTAAAACATATAAGCTTTTTTGGAGTACATGAGACTCACTATTACAAATGCCAAAAATGATATGATTAACATTGTTAAATATGGCCAAATTGGAAACCACTGAAGGTGATAAAATTTATTTAGGGCGATTGAAACCCCCGCCAATCCCATAACACTTGAAAAAGCAGCTATAGGAAAGTGCTGAATTTTAGAATTCTCCATTATTTTAAATTTGATTGTTTTTGTTATTTTTTCTTAATCATGTTAATAACAGTTTCTCCCATCATTCCCTTTGTTTCAGGCAATAGAATTAACTGAATATTGTTCTCTTCTGCTATTTTCTGAACATTGAAACCTATGTCGTGTCCACAGAAAACATTTACCCCTTTTGCCACAAGTAATTTGGAGATATGTTTTCCAGACTGTGCTTGATCACCTTTATAATCATTCTTAGCAAATTGAATAGTTTGGTTTTTTTCATCATAAATTATAAAGAAAGGGCTTCTTGCAAATAATTTAGATACTTTGTAGTCTGTAGATTTTCCCATTACGGGGATTGCTATAATTTTAACGTTATCCATTACAAATCATTTTCTATTAATACTACGTTTTCACTTCCACAAAGAGGACATTTTTCGGTATTATCGCTTTTTCCTTTTATGTTGAATTTGCTACTACAACTGTTGCAAACAAACCACTTTTCGTGATAAATTACATTTCCGCCTTGTATTAATATTTGTTTTCCTTCGCATAAAGCTTCTGCAATTTTATTTCTAGCTTTTTCGTAGATACGAGTTAGAGTTGGGCGAGAAACAGCCATGTGTTCCGATGATTCTAACTGAGATAATCCCATGTAATCTTTTAGTCTGATACTTTCGTATTCTTCTACCGATAAGTAAATTGTATCTAAGTCAGATGCATAAAACCCCATTGGAATGAATCCTTTTACTTTCGGTCTCGAAAATACTTTTCGTGGATTTACTGGTCGTGCCATATTGATTAATTTTTGACAAAGATATTATGAACATATGTTCATAACTATTTCGTGAAACATAATTATACATGACTTTTGTCATGTATTGTTTGCCCAGATAATACTGTTTATTATAGAAATAAATAGCTGACACACCTGACTATGTTACAAATAAAAAACAAAACATCCCTGACTTTGTTACAAAAAGTATATGTTTACAAGAGCCAATTAATTTTAATATACCTTTTTAAAGTGGACGATTTAAAAGAAAAAACACAATCGGTTTATAATTTAGAACTAAGCGCAAATAAAATTGTGGAAGGCACTATTTCGGGTTTGCACAAAAGCCCTTTTCATGGGTTTTCTACAGAGTTTTTAGAGCGAAGGCCATATAACAATGGAGAGAGTACAAGGTTTTTGGATTGGAAGTATTACGCCAAAACCGATAAAAAATACATTAAGAAATATGAGGAAGAAACAAACCTGAGATGCCATATTGTTTTAGATGTTTCCTCATCAATGTACTATCCTCTTCCATTGTCGTCTGATTTGGAGAAGAGTAAAATTGGATATGCCACTTTGCTTTCTGCATCACTAATGCAAATAATGAATAAACAGCGCGATGCCATTGGACTGAGTATGTTTGCCGATGAACTTGAGTTTTACTCTAGAGAGAAAACAAATAGGACTCATTTTAAAACTCTACTGGGGAAACTAGAATCTAATCTGATAAAAAATGTAAAATTAGAAAAAACAAAACTTTACGATAGTCTACACAAACTTGCCGAGAGGTTTCATAAACGTTCTTTGATAGTTGTTATTTCCGATTTTGTTGATTCTAGTAAAAATACAGATGAGCTTTTTGATGCTTTAAAACATTTAAGTTTTAGAAAACATGAAATAATACTTTTCCATGTTGTAGAAAAAGAGACTGAAATGGATTTAGATTTTGATAAAAATTATCACAAGTTTGTAGATGTAGAAAACAATGAAGAAGTTGTTTTAGATAATTTAGATTTACGAAATGAATATAAAACAATATCGTCTGAGCATGTTAAAACATTGAAGTTTAAAGCCCTCCAGTATAAAATGGATTACAAGTTGTTAAATATTAGAGATGGGTTTAAAGGTGCGATTATTAGCTACTTAATTCAAAGAAAGAAAATATTTTAAAAAGACTTGTAGGTAAACAAAATTGCTTTATATTTGCACCCGCATTGAGAGAATAAGTTCTTATAAGATTTTTGGTCTGGTAGTTCAGTTGGTTAGAATACATGCCTGTCACGCATGGGGTCGCGGGTTCGAGTCCCGTCCAGACCGCT
>JADGDT010000014.1:22746-43677 GCA_016744755.1 Ichthyobacteriaceae bacterium
TATAAAATTTTGGTCTGGTAGTTCAGTTGGTTAGAATACATGCCTGTCACGCATGGGGTCGCGGGTTCGAGTCCCGTCCAGACCGCTTTTTTAAAGCAAAAGCTCTTTTTTAAGGAGTTTTTTTTTGCTCTAAAAGTTTGATGTTAGTACAAGTACTAACATATTTTAGTTAGTTGTGTTGTTTAAAAAGGTTAGTTACCTTTTTAGTTAGAGGCTCTTGTACTGTATAGAAAACAAGGGTCTTTTTGATTTTTATAATGGATGTTTAAATGAAGCTGAAGCATCATTTATAGTTATATAGGTCGTCGCTATGCGACTTGCTAATACAAATCCCAATTTCCACTCAAATAATATTGATACAATACAGGGTTGTTAATTGTATTAATTTCAAGATTTTTAGATTTGAAAATATCTTTTCCGAAAGATGTAATCTGAAGCATAGCTTCCTTATTTATCCAACGAGTTTCAATATTTTCAAATTCTAGTTTACGAAGTTTCTCTTTTAAAATTTCTGAAGGCATATTTTTAGTTCCCATAACCCATCCCCATTCTCCTAAGGTCATTACTTGGTTATGTAGAGGTAAAGTATTCAGTCCAGCCGATTGCATGGTTTTTTGTATGCAATTGAATGCTTCCGTTGCATAGTATGGGCTTCCTGCCTGTGTTACCACCATCCCATTTGGTCGGAGGTGAATCTTTGCCATTTGATAAAATTCTTTTGTGTAGAGCTTATTTAGTTCAACAGATTTTGGGTCGGGAAAATCAATAATAATTACATCAAAATATTTATCAGTTTCCTCTAAGTAATTAAATCCATCTTCGTTGTGTATCGTCAGTTTGTCAGAATACATTGAATCCTTATTAAACTTACGCATTATCTCATTATTCTTGCCGAGGTCTGTCATAGCAGGATCTAGATCAACCATAACTATACTCTCAACATCCTTATATTTTAGTAACTCTCTAACTGCAAAACCATCACCACCTCCAAGTATCAAGATGTTCCTATGGTCTTTAACAATTCCCATTACAGGGTGTACAAGTGGTTCGTGATACAGAAATTCATCAAAAGTACTCAACTGTTCATTCCCATTTATATAAAGCCAATAATCGTTTTTCCACTGAGTAATGGTTATTTTCTGATATTTTGATTGCTGTTCAAAAACAATTCTATCCTTATACTTTCGCTGTTCACCAAACAAGATAATTGCATCAGTATAAACAAATCCTAAAACTAAAACTGCAGTAACAAATACTCCAAATAATTGTAGAAGTCCTTTTCTGTACAATTCCACATTTTGATTCATTTTGTAAAAAAGCCAAATTGCGACTACAAAATTGGTAACACCTAGTACAAACGGAGTGTAGCTAATACCTAATAGAGGCAATCCAATAAAAGCAAAGAAAACTCCACCTACCAAACTACCGAAATAATCCCACTCCATTACCGATGCAATATTTACTCTAAGCGATTCGTATTGCTGATTTATTCTTGTTACAAGTGGAATTTCTAAACCAATTAGAACACCAATTGCAATAGACATTAAATAAATAAAGAAACCTGTGTATTCGGTAAATGCCGAAACGGTATAAACTATTAATGCAGCTAAAGAAGTGAGTATCGATAAAGTGAATTCAACGATAATTAATTTTTCTACTAAATGTGATTTTACACTTTTACTAATTCTACTTCCAAGTCCCATGGAAAACAACATGGTAGATAAAATCATAGTCCATTGTACAATGGAGTTACCTAAAAAATAAGATGCTAGAGTAGAAAGAACATACTCAGCAACTATCCCCGAAATACCTGTTAGGAATAAAGCTATTTTTAGTACGTACGATTGGTTTATTGGAGGATGTTGCTCGGAGTTCATTTATAGGTGCTATTTATTTTGATATTTCACAAAGAAAGCACAAAGAAGTCACAGAGGTTCACAAAGTAAATAATCTTTGTGGTTCTTAGTGACTCCTTTGTGCTCTTTATGTAACTATATTTTTTTAACTAAAAGCCCAAATTATCATTGCACTACCACCAATGTACGCAAAAGCTTCGATTATGGCAGCTCCAATATTAGGGTGCTCTTGATTAATTATCTCGTCTGTTAAGTTTTGTCCTGGAAGTAAAATCTTATCAGTAATAAGCCTTACTACAGGTAAAATTAACAACCCAACCCCTGTTTCTAAAACAAGTATTTCTCCAGCTTCTATCCAAGTATTACTCTCTAGAGAAACTCCGTAGGCTATTAGATTTGCAATAGCTATCATTGCTCCTGCAACACCTATCCCAACAGCAACATTATCTTTTTCTATGTGTTCGTGTACATCGTAAGGAGTAATTGCATTATAAACTAACGAAACCAGAACCATAGCCACTTGTGCAATTACAAAAAGAATTATCACTTCGTAGTAGGCTTCAGAATTATCGCGCAGAACACCATTAAGTATTAGCCCCGTAGCAATGTAATTCGCTGCTTCTATTATTCCTGTTCCAGCGTTTTGGTCCTCTATAATTTCTTTTCTAGAACTAAACTTCCTAAGAATAAACTTATCGTTAATTATGGCAGAAATATTTAGAAGAACTATAGCTAATCCTCCCATTATTGCAACATCAATTATATTTGCCCAAATATGAGTTCCGAATAATTCGTTACTCATTGCAGCGCCAATTGCCAAAAGCAATCCTATGTAGTAACCTACGTTTGTAAGTGCAAATGCAAGATTATCTTTTTCTACTAATTCGTGGTTTACATCTATACCTTTGTTTGCTATTTGAAATACAAGTTTACCTATGTAAAATAATGCAAATCCTAAAACCAAATAAAGTAGGGATACCAATAAATTATCGACAGTTTGAGTTATATTTTCGAACATGATTTTTTCTTTTAAAATTCAACCTTAAATATTATTACTTCCCAAATCCTCCACTTCTCGACCTTGAGCTACTACTTCTGCTCCTAGTTGATTTTGAATTATTGCTACTACTTCTGCTACTTGACGAACTCCATCCTCGCTTGCTAGCTTTTCGGCTAAAGAAGCTTGGTTTTGTTTGCTTTGTGTAGCTACTATTTGTCCCATACCTATAACTCCCACTAGATGTTTTTGAACCATAGTAAGGTCTGCTACCACGGTATCCACCACTTCGGTAGCGCGAATAATCGTTACGATAGTAAGGTCTACGCACAAGGTCGAACATGGTACTCATCATCATATATTTTCCGTAGAAAGACCAAAAGCTATTTCCATTACTTCCAGTTTGCCAATGCCCGTATCTAGAATTGCCAACATAATTCCCATACCCAGGAGGCGCTGCAGACTTAGAGATAATCCCAGTTGAATTTTTAGAAGCTATTTCCATACCTAAATTATTCTCGTTCTTACGAAAGTATTGTTCAGATACTTCTTTCCAACCAGTAATTTTAGATTGAGGAATGCTATCGGCATCTTCGGTAATAATTTTATACTTGTGAAGATAAGTATGAGAGAAAGAACCATCTACATCCATATCTTCTAGGATAATGGAAAAAGGTTTTACATCGCTCATCTGAACGATTAATGCATCAACAGGATTTTTCTTGTACTCGCTACTGCAACTGCACGATTGTAGTGCTATTGCTCCAATAATTACTATGAGTAACTTTTTCATTTCTATAAAATTTATGATCTTATTATATTTGAGAATTCAATAATCTTCGCATATTCTCCAACAGATGCTTCGATGTCGGTTTCATCCCATCTATCTAGAGATATGAAATGATCTTCATCTTCGTCGTTAAAAGTCCAATTTACTAATTTACTAACATCCGAACTCCCTGGCTCGTAGCATTCACCTAGATTTTCTTCGGAAAAAAAATACTTTGTTCCGTTGTAATCTAATTCTTTTGGAGGCTCATCATTTTCTATAATGTGTTGTTTCAATCCTTTTTGGATTTTAGACATTTTCTCATCTTTAGAGATAGAAACCATATCGTCTTCTTCCTCATCAATTTCTATATAGATAATTTCATCACCTGCATTTAACTTGAATTCACGAGAAAAAATATTATTCCCCCAATCATATTCAGTTACTTCTTCTACTTTCCAACTTTTCATAAAATAATCTACAAAATCTCCTTTTTGTAGATCTTTCAATGTTAGTTCTCCCGATAACTTTGGTTCTTCTTTCTTCTTAAAAAAGTCAAATATTCCCATGTTTTCTAGTTGTGATAATTTATTTTGTAATAGAATTAAACTAAATCTAATGCTTTTTTATTTGCGATTAGGAATGTAAATATACTGTATAGTAATCCTAATTACAATGATGACGTTAATCTTGTGATTATTTTATGATTTTAGAACATGATATTGCTTTTACTCGTCTTTTTACTTTCAGAAGAGAACATTTAAATTATATTTGGAGCATAAAATTTTCAAACAGTAATCAAAAATATGGGAACATCAAATAAAGTAAAATTTAGCAAAGCTTTTTGGATAGCAAATTCAGTTGAATTACTTGAGAGAGCAGCATACTACGGAGTATTTATTGTAATTACACTCTACCTCTCTAGGATTTATGGTTTCTCTGATATGGAAGCCGGAATGATTTCTGGTTTATTCTCTGGAGGGCTGTACTTACTACCTACTTTTACAGGTGCTTATGCTGATAAAATTGGATTTAAAAACGCTCTTCTTGTCGCATTTTCGTTACTTACAATAGGATATTCAGGGATGGCAATATTGCCAGCTTTACTAGAAAATGCAGGACTTGCTACTTATGGTCATGAAGTGGTATTTAACGGTGTAGAAGTTTCTTCTATAAAGTGGACTATTATTCCAGTTATGATGATAATTATGTTTGGTGGATCGTTTATAAAGTCTGTAATTACAGGTACTGTAGCTAAAGAAACAACAAATGAAAATCGTGCTAAAGGATTCAGTATTTTTTATATGATGGTAAACTTTGGAGCTTTCTCTGGAAAAACCTTAGTGAAACCACTTCGTGAATCTATGGGAGATTTAGGATTAATAAACCTTAACTATTTTTCAGCTGGAATGACATTTGTAGCTTTCATATTAATCTTGATTTTCTACAAGAGTACAAAGAATGATGGTGAAGGTAAATCACTAAAAGAGATAGTTGAGGCACTTATTAGAGTAGTTTCAAATGCTCGTCTTATAGTTTTGATTTTAATAGTTTCTGGTTTTTGGATGGTTCAGCACCAGCTTTATGCTACTATGCCTAAGTATGTATTGCGTTTGGCTGGCGAAGGGGCATCACCATCGTGGTATGCAAACGTTAACCCATTAGTTGTAGTGCTTACTGTAGGATTGGTAACAAGTTTAATGAGGGGTAGAAGTGCTTTACAATCTATGACTATAGGTATGTTCATTATGCCATTTTCAGCACTATTTATGGCTGCAGGAAACTTGATAGGCGGAGATTCTATTAATCTTGGATTATTTCAAATGCATCCAGTAGCATTTATGATGATTGTAGGTATTGTTTTTCAGGGAATTGCCGAGTCGTTTATTTCTCCTAGGTTTTTGGAGTATTTCTCATTTCAAGCCCCTAAAGGAGAAGAAGGTCTTTACCTCGGTTTTAGTCACTTGCATTCATTTTTCTCTTCAATATTAGGTTTTGGTCTTTCGGGTTGGTTACTTGGTAAATATTGCCCAGATCCACGCTTGTTTGGTGGACGAACAGCAGAATGGGAGGCTGCATCTGCTAATGCTCATTACATCTGGTTTTACTTTGTAGCAATTGCATCTGTATCGGCAATAGCGCTTGTAGTTTACGGAAAGTACTACGATAAAAAAGATAAGACTGCAGAAGTGGTTTAAGTATTTGAAAATACATTTTGAAAATGCACTTTCTTTTATAGGGAGTGCATTTTTTTATTACCAAAAACATATATTTGCCAGATGGAACAAAAGAAGTTTGAATTCAAGAAATTGGAATTACCAAAGCAAGAGAGAGGTTGGTTTGAAAGAACATTTCTTTCAAAAACTATGCTTTATGTAGTTATTGGGGCGATACTTACTTCAGCATATTACTACTTTACAGAGTGGCAAAATTATTCTGTTATTACTTACAAAGATGTAATTGAAGGAACTTCTGTTGGCGCTCTTGTTGGATTGTTTATGGCAAAGAGTCCATGTGCAAATAATAAGTGTTAATCGTTATTGTTTAACCACAAAGACTCACAAAATTTTGCACAAAAAACCACAAAGTAATTTAAGAAATAGGTCTTAGTGACCTTAGTATTTACATCTATTAAAAACTCATTAATTTTAATGAGTATAAAATATCTAATTTCAGCTTATCAAATCCTTAACTTTATTTCAATTACTCTTACTTACTTTTATTCTTTCGCCGTCAATCAATTCAATTTCGCAACATTGTTTTTGTATAAACACCTCCCAAAGCAGTATTACTAAACGAGGTGTTTTAATAATCTAATTCACTATAAACTTTTTCGTGAATTTATTTTTATCCGAGGTAATTGTAACAAAATATATTCCCTTTTTCAGAGATTTTACATCAATAACTTGCTTCCTTTCTACAGATGTAAAGCTGATATTTTTTAGAGTTCTACCTCTGGAGTCTTCAATAATTACACTATTCAATTTCAGGATTGAATTATTCCTAATAGTAATAACATCAGTTGTAGGGTTTGGATATATTGAAACCATCTTTTCTATATCTAACTCTCTCATAGATAAGCTAGATGAGTTTTGTACATCGCCTTCGAGAGTAGAAATTGAACCATCACCTCCACAACTTCCTTCTAAATTATCTATCCATGTACCAAATGTTAAATCTGGGGGATTTGGGAATGATGATTCTTCATTATAATAAATAGTTCCTGTTGTGTATTCAGGAATAGTAATTGGTCCGTCATTGTCTAATTGAATTTCCCATCTAGCATTAGCAATGCTCCAAATAATTCGGACTTCGCAAACACCAGAATTACAACTTTGTGTGAAATCGGCAGGAGAGCTTTCGAATGTATTTCTAATAATTCCTGCATCATCAATAGTTCCCGTTTGTACCAACACAAAATCTTGATCACTTAGAGCAGCATTACATCCCCTCAAAGTAATTTGAGAATATGTATAAAAAGAGATGGTTAGTAAAATAACCAAAAGTATATTTTTTTTCATCTGTACTAAGTTAATTACGAGGTGGATATGTTCCAAAAAGGCAAATTATATAATTAATAGATAACGATGGTTGTCTTACATCTATAGGAACATTGTTTCCAGTAGTACCTATCATATTCGAATTTAATTGTACATCTGTAGCAACATCAGAATACTCATTATCAAATAACCCTGTTTGTGCTAAGTATTTATCGCTAGGCTCGTTTGATGTGCCTAGCTCAGAAACAGCATTTACAGTATGGCTGTGTGCTGGTAGTTGACTTGTATTTAGAACTGTACTTTCGTTACCTGTTTTCTGACCTAAAGAGTAATCAGATAATCCAGATCCATTTCTAGGCCCTACAGCTACTCTTCCTCTTAAATCGGGTAATCCAAAAGTAGTTCTGCCATCTCCTCCGTATGTAGTTCCTAAAATTGAAAATAAAGCAGTGTTTTGTGCTATTGGTAAAAGTTGACCATCACAAAATGCCCAATCTCTTGGGGCAAAATTACCCGCAAATAATTTAACTTCCCCAATAAAAGGTTCTTGCGAATACGATTTTACACTTGCTAAAAGTGTTAATGCAAAAAATGCATACAGTAATTTCTTTTTCATTATATTTAATTTTATGATTATATACTCAAATCTACATTTTTATTATGTCTATATTCTTTTTTTTGTGTAAATATTCTTATTGTCAGCTAATTAAATCCTTCACCTTCTTTAAATTACTCTTACTTACTTTTATTCTTTCGCCGTCAATCAATTCAATTTCGTAGTTTTCTTTAGATATATGTATTAATCTTTTTATTCTGTTGATGTTGATTATACTTGAACGGTGAACACGCATGAAAATACTGTCAGGCAAAGTCTTTTCGTAGTGATTCATTGTTTGGTTTTTTATAAATTCTCCTTTCTCAGTTTTTATTATTACATAATCGTCATTTGCTTGTATACTTTTAATTTCGGGGAAAGTAATTACCTGAATTGAGTTTCCTTCCTTTACTACTATTCTTTTTAACTCTGGGTTTGTTATTTCATTTGCGTCATTTTTAATATCAGTATTTTCTGTATTAAAAACCCTGTCTATAGATTTACTAATTCTATCGTAAGTAAATGGTTTCAGTAGATAATCTACAGCATTTTCCTCGAAGGCTTTAAGAGCATATTGGTCGTAAGCAGTGGTGAAAATTATTTTTGGCTTGTGATGAATTAATTCAAGTACCTCAAAGCCGTTAAGCTTTGGCATTTGTATATCCAGAAATATTAAATCTGGTTTGTATTTGTCTATAAGTTTAACTGCTTCAAATCCGTTATTAGCTTCAGCAACTACCTCTAAATTTTCTTTCTTTTTTAGGAATACATTAATCAGTTTTCGAGCTGGATTTTCGTCGTCAATTATTATACAAGATATTATTTTCATTGTTTTGTTTTATTCAGGTTTTGGAATTAGAATTGTAGCTGAAAAAATATTATTGTCAGATTCGGTTTTTAGTAATCCAACAGTATTGTAGAGTAGTTTCAATCGTTCAGAAATATTATTCAGTCCTATCCCTTCTCCTTTATGTATGTATGAACTTTTCTCTATAGGATTGCGTATTATTATTTTTATGTAGTCATTATCAGAAGTAATTTCTAAACTTATTGGCACTTCATTTTCACTTTCGTAAACGCCATATTTTATGGCATTTTCCATCAGTGGTTGTAATATTAAATGGGGAACTTTATTATTATTCAAGTCTGATTCAATGTTCTCAGAATAGTTAATTCTATCTTCAAACCTTATTTTTTCAATATCAATGTATGAGTGTAAATTTTCTAGCTCATCTTTTAGAGTTGTAAACTGATTTTCTTCTTTTCTTAGAGAATACCTGATGTAATCCGATAGCCTTACTAACATCTCTTGTGCCTTTATTCCATCGCTAATTGTGAGGTAGCTGATGGAGTTTAAACTATTAAATAAGAAATGAGGATTTACTTGACTTTTTAGTGCTTTTAGTTCTGCATTAGTAGCATTTTTTTCATATTTTATTTTCTGTTCTAATTCATGTTTCATATTCTCGTTGTAAAGAATTAAATAGAAAACAATAGAAATAATGACATAGTAAAATCCTCCTAAAATATATCTCCAAAATGTAAAATCAGAATTAATATAATCAGCGTTTGTTATTACTTTATCTAAAATCCAATTTGCTGAATATACCCAAATAACAACCAGAAAAATCCCTGAGAAAATCTGTTTTATGATTGTACTCTGACTAGACTGTTTTTCGTAATCAGCATAGGCTCCAACAAACCAAATAGAAGCTCCCATAATTGCAAAAAGGTAATTGAAAATAACACTGTCTAAAATTGCAATTGTAGTATCAAAATCAAATTTATAAATAAGAAGGAAGCTCTGCACAATAGCAAGGATTGTCCAAACTATAGCGTAAACTTTTAAATAACTTCTATCTTCTATAAATGGATGTAGCATATGATTTATTAAAAGTATTATTCTATAAAAATAAGGTAATAAATATAGTGCTTTTCATTTCTTGTCGTAAGTTTACCTTAATAAAACTTAAGTTCTTTTAAAAGTACTTTATAACATCACAAATTCCAGTTATAACAATAAACCCATAAAAGAATAAATCTTAAATGGGTTTAATATTTCACTGAAAGAATTACAAACTAATGAGTCTGTAATTCTTTGGCATCTTTAAATATTGCTATTTCCTTTTCTCTATCAAAAATAGTTAGATAGTATCCTTCTATTTTATAAGATTTTGCATTTTCAAACATTCGCAAGTACTTATTTTCTAGTTCTGCAAATGGGCACATCATCTTAGTTGACATAATATTTCCTATTGCAAAAGTATTATGATCACCTACGCCGTATGTTCCAGAAACATTATTGCATCCAGCAAAACCATCTAGTTTAAAACCTTCAGATTCTCCTTTAAAAATAATATAATTCTGCTTGTAGTCTGCGGGGTAAATTATTTCATCTCCATTTATAGACTCTAGCAACCATATGGTGTTTACGAGTTTAGAATTTACTTTAGTATCATTTTCTTTAGGAGCAACATTACACGAAGTTGTTGATGTTAGAATAATAATAGCTAAAATAAAATATGCTGATATTTTCTTAAAATTCATTAAATAACAATTTATATGTTCTCTTTAAAATCTTCAAATTCTACTTTTAAGTCTTCATACAACTTGTCGAATAAAACCATTTCTCCTTTTATGTTGGAATGTCTAGTTAGAGATTCTTCTCTAAGGTTGTGGCGAGCTGACCAAAATTTAGACATGTTTTTGTCTAAAACTTTTACTCTTGCTAAAATGTTGTTGATTACTTGTTTCTGACGGATGAGTGAGTTTTGAAGATGCTCTACAGATTTTGCTTGATCTTTTGTTAAGTTGCCACCTTTCACTATTGATTCTAGAATTATTACTTGTTCTTTAACTTCTTTATCTGTTTTTAGTAGATCTTGCTTCCAAATAAGGTGTTCTTTGTGCGGTTGCTTGAAAAGGTTCTCTTCCACCATGACGATATATATTTAAGTTGATAATTAATTTTCTAGAGTATCATGCTTTCTATTCTTCTGAAAGTTTTTTGTGTGATTAAATTTACTTTCACTTATCTATAAATATAGTGAAATATTAACGAAATAACTTTCGATTTAGTCATAAAAGTAGTGTTGAAGTTATATGTTTTTATATTTTTACATCCTCGAAATTAAAAAGTTACTTTTCGATACAGGATTAAATATTAACTAACAACTATAAAATGACTAATAAAATTTTTAAAACCATTTTTGTACTAGTGTTTTTACTTTCGGTAAAATCACAAGCTTGTACGAATATATTGGTTACAAAAGGTGCTTCTAAAGATGGATCTACAATGGTTACATATGCTGCCGATGCACATGTTTTGTATGGCGAGCTTTACCACTGGCCAGCGACAGATTGGGCTTCAGGTACCATGCTAGATGTTTACGAATGGGATACGAGTAAATTTCTAGGTAAAATTGAACAAATAGTGCATACCTATAATGTTGTAGGCAACATGAACGAGCATCAACTTGCAATTGGAGAAACAACTTATGGAGGGAGATCCGAATTAAGAGATACTACAGGTGTTATTGATTATGGTAGTTTGATCTACATAACTCTTCAACGTGCTAAAGATGCTAGAGAAGCTATAAAAGTGATGACAGACTTAGTAGAGAAATATGGTTACTATTCTTCTGGTGAATCTTTTTCTATCGCTGACAAAAATGAAGTTTGGATATTAGAGATGATATCAAAAGGTATGGTAGAGAAAGGTGCTGTTTGGGTAGCACGTAGAATTCCTGATGGATATATTTCGGGTCATGCTAATCAAGCTCGTATTACTACTTTTCCTCAGAATGGAAAGAAATCTATTTCTTCAAAAGAATTTGATAAACTTTACGACCAAAAAGTAGAGAATATTTATTCTCACGATGTAATTTCTTTTGCAAAAAAGCAAGGATATTTCGATGGAAAAGATAAAGATTTTGATTTCTCTGCAGCATATGCTCCTTTAGATTTTGGTGCAGCACGTTTTTGCGATGCACGTATTTATTCTGCCTTCCTTAAGGTAGACAAGACAATGCAAAAGTACGAAGCTTACGCTTTGGGAGATATTACAAAAGAGAGAATGCCCCTTTGGATAAAAGTAAAGAATAAATTATCTGTACAAGATGTTATGGAATTAATGAGAGATCATTACGAAGGAACACCTATAGATATGACTGCAGATGTTGGAGCAGGCCCCTCTAAGCTACCTTACCGCTGGAGAACTCTTACTTGGAAATCAGAAGGAAAAACATATTGCAACGAGAGAGCAATTTCTACTCAGCAAACTGGATTCTCATTTGTTACTCAATCTCGCTCCTGGGTGCCAGATGCAGTAGGTGGGATAATTTGGTTTGGTATGGATGATACTTACAGTACTGTTTACACACCAATTTACTCATCAACAACTCAAATTCCTCCTTCTATGAAAGTAGGAAATGGAAGCATGGTTGAGTATTCCGAGACATCAGCTTTTTGGACTTTCAACAGGGTTACAAACTTTGCTTACATGCGTTACGATTTAATTATTGAGGACATCAGAAAAGAACAAAATAAATTAGAGACTAAATATGCTCAACTTGTTCCTGCAATCGACAAGGCTGCTTCTGAGTTGTACAAAACAAATCCTGAGTTAGCAGTAGAGTTTTTAAGTGATTTTTCTGTAGATAATGCTGAAAAAATGGTTTCTGCATGGAAAGAATTAGATGAGTACCTTCTAGTTAAGTATATTGATGGTAACGTAAAAAAAGAGGCGAATGGAAAATTCAAATTAAATAAATACGGTTACCCAGACTCACCAAACTATCCTGGTTATTCAGAAGAATGGCGTAAAAGAGTTGTTGAGGATACTGATGCTAAATTGTTAGTTCCTGAAAGCAAAGATGGGCACTAATATTTTTATTATAAGTATTAAACCAATATAAAGCCTTCGTCATCTCGACCGCAGTGGAGAGATCTCAAGTTATTACCAATAACAATGAGATTACTCTACTTTGCTCGGAATGACGAAGCTTTTTTTTAATAGCACAAGCTTATTTCTTACTCACAATATCTACCCAATCTTGCTCAATAGTTTCGCTTTTTGGATATTCTACAATTCGATCTAACTCCTTTTTGTTTCTATAAAAAATAAATGTTGGGACATATTTAACATCAAGATCAGAAACATCTACACTACCTCCTTTTTTCTTTCTATCTACAGCAATGTATTCTACTTTTGATTTATCAAAACCAGAAGTATCAACTATTTTTTGGAATGCAGGCACGTTAATCTTAGAATCTCCACACCACGATCCAAAAATTACTTTAATACTAATATCTTTAGAGTTTTCCTTAATGATTTTACTCAACTCTTGGTCTACTTCGTAAACTTGATAATACATTTCAGTATTTTTAAATACTGAGTAATTTATTAATCCTGTTTCATTTATAGAACCTAAAAGGATTTCTTTTTTGAGATTAGGATCAATTACTACTTTGTTGATTTCTTGTTGGGCGGTACACGATATTACTACAATAGCAAACAATACCAAGGTTAAAAATGTCAGTCTCATGTTCAATTATGTTAGTTTGAGCTAAAACTATTAAAAAAATAGTTAAGAGAAGTATGTTTTTTATGTAATTTGTCAGGGCATTTAAAATAAATGCCTTACAAATTTGTTTATTTTCAATGATTTTTCCCCAACCCTAAAAGGTGATTCATTGAAATATCGTCTTTTTTGCCTCCTGGTTATTGAGCGGAGTCGAAGTATTAGGGATTTTGGGGCAATCAAAAAAGTTAAATCCTTTTGCCCTGTGTAATTTGTAGAACAATAATACTGATTAAAGTATAAGATATTAAAAGACGTACCACTATTATTAATGAGGTTAGTTTTAGCCTATGGTTTTTACGAGTCAGTAATGATGAAAATTAATAGCTTTGAAGAAATAGTAGAATGGTTCGAAAGAATGGGGTTACCATTTGCTAGACTTAATGCATACATGGTAACAGGAACAGAATTTGCAGTATTTATTCTACTTACAATAGGTTTGTTTACAAGAGCTATTTCTGCTCCTTTAATAATAGTGATGCTAGTAGCAATAAAAACGGTAAATCTTACAAATGGATTTCAAGCAAGAAGCAATGGTTTCGAGATTCCTCTTTATTACATGTTGATGTTATTTACATTAATAATTTACGGACCAGGTAAATTCAGTATAGGTAGAATTATTAAATTAGATTAAATATTTGGAGTATGGTTAAGTGGATTTCTATTTTAAGAGGAATAAATGTAGGAGGTAAGAGAGTTATGAAAATGACTGACTTGAAAAATCTATATTATAAGCTTGACTTTACAGATATTAACACATTCATTCAAAGTGGGAATGTTACTTTTTATTCTGAAATAAAAAACAGTTTAGAGGTTAAAAGAAAAATTGAAGAAGGTATTCTCAGTAAATTTGGATTTGAGGTAATGTCGATAGTTTTTGAAGAGTATTATTTGAAAAATATAATGGAGAATATTCCTTTTAAAAATGAAGATACTAAAAAACAATATTTTTCATTTCTGGAAAATGAGCCTTCAAAAGAGTTAATAGCAAAGTTTATTGCTGATACTGATAGTAGTAATGAAATTGCTATTGGAGATAAAGTAGTTTATGTATTTTGTACTGATGGCTATAGCAAAACAAAATTCAACAATAATTTTATTGAGAAAAAACTGGGGGTTAATACTACTACCAGAAACTATAATACAGTAAGTAGGATGATCTTGAAATGACGATAAAGGGACAGAGTTCTTGAATGAAGCTGAAGCATCATTTTATTTAAATGAACCGTCGCTATGCGACTTAGCCTGTCGTTTTACAAAATCAAAAGTGGCATACCATAAATCCATACCTTTGTCTTGTGCTTTAGCCCGAGACATTAAATAAACCATCGTTTCACAAAATTAAAAAAGTGGCATAGCCACGAATCCATATAAATAGTCTTGAGGCTTCAGCCCAAGACAAAAAATGCCACCCCAGTTAAAGGATGGCATTTAAAATTTTATATCAAATACAGATTATTTTTTATCCGCATAAGTATATATGTTTGCATAATAATCATCAGCCATTCTATCGGCATCAAAATATGGTGCTACTTCTTTCATTGAGTTCATAACAACTTTATTCCACTCTTTTCTACCTTTATTTTTGTAGTAAGTAGGAATAATTTCATTTTCAAGTATCTCGAACAATTTGTCCATATCCTGAGTATCTTGCTCGTAATTTGGCAAATTAATATCAGTTACTGGAACAATGTATGAATTGTGTCCCGACTCCTCTGGGGTAGTAAACTCACAAACCCAACCATCGTAAGTAGATAAGTTAACAGATCCATTCATAGCAGCAGTCATTCCTGATGTCCCAGAAGCTTCGCGTGTTACACGTGGATTGTTTAACCAAACATCAGAACCATCTTTCATTTTCTTAGAAAGACTTAATTCATATCCTGTAAGTACAGCCATATTTTTGAAACCTCTACTAAGGTGTACTAAGCTATTGAAGGTATTCACAGCTCCAAAATCCATTGGATAAGGTTTCCCTGCCCAAATTATTTGAATGGGTTGCTCTGTTCTTTCCATCAATCTACGGAAACGCTGAACATCTCTAGTAATTAAATCAGGACGCTTATATTCTGCAAATCTTCTAGCCCAAACAATAGTAAGAACTTCAGAATCCATTATTTTACCAGTCTGATCAGCTACCTCAGTAAATAACTTATTTTTTAAACGTTGTTTACGAGAATCTAATAAATCTAAATCTTCATTTTTTAGAGCAGTTTCTAAAACGTGATCGCTCCAATATTTTTTATTTTGAGCATTAGTTACGTGAAGTATTGGCGCGATGTTTTTGGCATCTTTCCACATTCCACGAGATACTTCGCCATGAAGTTTAGAAACTCCATTCGCAATATGACTCAAACGTAATGCTGCAAGGGAGTGATTAAATACATCTCCCTCGATTCCTGTAATTCTTCTCACTTCTTCAAGAGAAATTCCATTAAAGAAACTCATACTGTTAAGTAAGTTAATATCGTGCTTTTCGTTACCTGCTTCTTCTGGAGTGTGAGTAGTAAAAATCATTTTTGATTTCAACTTATCTAAATCATTCCATTTGCTGTGTAGGTGAAAAGCTGCCGATAATGCGTGAGCTTCGTTTAAGTGATAAACATCTGGCTCGTAATTAAGGTGATCTAATAATTTTGCACCTCCATTACCAAGAATTATACTTTGTGCAATTTTAGCTTTAGGGTCTGCATCATATAAATTAAATGTAGCTGCTTTTCCTAAATAATCATTCTCAGGTAAATCAGTAGAAAGGAAAAACATTGGTACAGTACCAAAAGTTTCTGGCTCTAGGTACCAAGCTTTAACCCAAACATCAGATCCGTTAAGTTTAACTGTATATTTTATGTTTGTATCAATTAAGAAATCATAGTATTTCTTAATAAATGCAGGTTGCATGGTTCTATCTTCATTACGAGTTTGATCGTAGTATCCTTTTTTCCAAAGCATACCAATACCAATTACATTTTGTTTAAGATCGTAGGCACTACGCATATGCGATCCTGCTAGAAAACCTAATCCTCCTGAATATATTTTTAAACTTTGATCGATTGCAAATTCCATTGAGAAGTAAGCTACGCTTTTCTCATACTTTTTATCAAATTTGTACGGATGCTTGTACGCTTCTGGTAATTGTGACATAATTTATTTATTTAAATTTGTTACTTATTTTCTTTATGCTCAAAAATAAGTATTGTTGTTTTCTCTTAAAAAAATCTCGTGAATGTGTAATTAATACACTTACAGAGTTTAAGCCGGCAAATATATGAATTTTAGACTAATATCATAACTTGTTATTATATGTTAAAGAAAAATTGTCAGTATCATAATTTATTAGGTGTAAATGTAAAAACAATGTAAATTTGCGCATGGAGTTTTTTGAGTTTCAACTGCCAAATGGCATAAGGATAGTACATAAAAATATTGATAGTCCTATTGCACACTGTGGTTTTGTATTGAACATAGGTACTAGAGATGAGAATAAAGACGAGCAAGGAATTGCTCACTTCATCGAGCACACAATATTTAAAGGTACTGCCAAAAGAAAAGCTTATCATATTTTATCGAGGCTAGACGATGTTGGTGGCGAGATTAATGCGTTTACTACTAGAGAGGACATCAGTGTTTATGCTTCTTTCCTAACAGAATATTACGACAGAGCAATAGAATTACTTTTCGATATTATTTTTTCTTCAACCTTTCCCGAAAAAGAACTAGAAAAAGAGAAGGATGTGGTTATTGACGAAATTAACTCTTATAAAGACAGTCCTTCGGAGTCTATTTTTGACGAGATAGAAGAAATAGTTTTCAAAAATCATCCTATTGGAAATAATATTCTTGGTACTCCTAAAATAGTTAAGACTTTCGATAAGGCAAAAGTTCTTCATTTTATGGATGAAACATTTTCTACAGATGAGATGGTATTCACATCCGTTGGTAAAATTTCGGAAAAGAAACTTAAAAGTATTATTGAAAAATATGCAGTTCACATACCAGTAAAGCACAGAATTAGAAAAAGAAAAGCTGTTGGTACTTACAAAGCTACTTATGTAGAAAAAAATATGGATAATTACCAAACACATGCCATAATTGCCAATAGAGCTTACGATGCTAATAACGAGAAAGTTACAGCATTAATTTTGCTAAACAATCTTTTAGGAGGTACAGGTATGAATACTAGGCTTAATCTTAATATTAGAGAAAAGTATGGTTTCACCTACAACCTTGAATCTTTCTACACTCCTTACAGCGACACAGGAATTTTCGGAATTTACTTGGGTACAGATAATAATTATGTAGAGAAAACACTAAAACTTGTTCTTCGCGAGATGAGAATGCTTAGAGATAAACCTCTTGGAATACTTCAGCTTAGCAAAGCAAAAAAACAACTTATTGGTCAGATGGCAATTGGGCAAGAAAATAATTCTAACTCAATGTTGTCTTTTGGAAAAGCACTTTTGGCATTCGGAAAAATTGAATCTTACGAAACTGTAATAGAAAAAATTAACGCAGTTACTGCCGAGGATATTCAGCAAGTAGCAAAAGAGATATTTGAACCTTCGAGCTTAACAACACTTATTTATAGAGCGAAAAGTTAAATCAATTACATATATTAAATAATGTATAATGTGGTGTGTTTTAAAATATTACAATATCTGTTAAATTCTGTTTTTATAATAATTCAGTTAATTTACTTATAAACTTGACACTAGCTTTTTGAATTCCCTTTGATATTTTTTACTTTTAAAACTTAACTGTAAAGTAGGCAAGTTCTGCTTATCTAAGCAACTATTAACGGTAGATTTAAAAGTATAAAGTTTAGAGTAGTCGGTACTTATTTTTGTAAACAAAAATTTTAATTGCCTACAGTTGTATTTTCCTTTATTAAGCTCATCAATTATTATAGTTGTTCTTTTTTTGTCGTCAGTTATGCCTTCTATAGAATCTAGAATAAGATTTATATTTACTAGCTTACTTGGAGTATTGTCAATTTCTTGCTCTTCCTCTTCTGTTGAGCTGTAATCAATTGCAATACCTGGGTTATTTACTAAATCTTTAGTGAATGCAAAATCAGGTAAATCTTCGCTTAAATCATAATTTCCTCTATATTGAATTTCATAAAATCCACCATCACTAGAAATAGAATAGATGTTTTGCTTGCCTTCCTTCAAAGTTATAGTCTTTTTTAATTTTTGGTTGTTATCTAGAACTATTTTTAGAATTACACTTTTAATATTGACATTGGTAAATTCAAAAAAATTATTACCTTCATTTGCTCGATTATCATCGTTCAAATTAGCTAAAAAGACACCGTTGTCTTCAGAAAAAACAATGAGTTTTGTTTGAGCTGTAAGCTCTAGACTAAGAAAAAATATGAGGAATATATTAATTATAATTTTCATGTTTTTTAGAGTGAAATTTGGATTACTAAAGTAAATCTTTTTCAACAAGAAAGAGGTTATTATAGAATAAAGATAATTATAGTATTTATGAGAAACAACTTTATTATAAATATATGAAAATCAAAAAAGTACTTGTGATTGGCGCAGGACGTTCAACGTCTTCGTTAATTAATTATTTGTTAGAAAAATCAGAGATGCACAAACTCAGTGTAGTAATTGCTGATGTATCGTTAAATATGGCTCAAGAGAAATTGAATGGTCATAAAAATGGTACTGCAATTGAATTTGATGTTTTTGACGATAATCAAAGAGATGCAGAGATTAAAAAATCTGACATTGTAATTTCTATGCTTCCAGCTAGGTTTCATGTTCAAGTTGCCAAAGACTGTATTAAGTATAAAAAGCATATGGTCACCGCTTCTTATATAAGTGAAGAGATGAAAGCTTTAGATGAAGAAGCTAAGTCTAATGGGGTAATAATAATGAACGAGGTAGGTGTAGATCCAGGAATAGATCACATGTCGGCAAAACGTGTTATTGATAGGATAGAGGACGAAGGCGGAAAAATGCTGCTTTTCGAGTCGTTTACTGGTGGATTAATATCTCCTGATTACGACGATAACCTATGGAACTACAAGTTCACTTGGAATCCTAGAAATGTTGTAGTTGCTGGACAAGGTGGAGCAGCAAAATTTATTCAAGAAGGAAAGTATAAATACATCCCTTACAATAAACTTTTCAGAAGAACTGAGTTTATAGAAATTCCTGGCCATGGTAAGTTCGAAGCTTATGCCAATAGGGATTCATTAGCTTATAGAGATGCTTATGGATTATCGGATATTCCAACTTTATTTAGAGGTACATTTAGGAGAGTAGGTTTTAGTCGTGCTTGGAATTTACTTATAGAGTTAGGGCTTACAGACGATAGTTATATAATGGAAGGATCGAAAAATATGAGCTATAGAGATTTTATAAACTCATTTCTTCCTTACCATCCATACAATACTGTTGAGATTAAATTAAGACATTACCTCAAAATAGATCAGGATGATATTGTTTGGGATAAACTACAGTGTCTTAATCTTTTTAGTACTGATAAAATAGTTGGAATTAAAGATGCTACACCTGCTCAAATACTTCAAAAAATATTGATGGATAAGTGGAGCCTTAAACCTGATGATAAAGATATGATAATAATGTATCATAAGTTTGGGTATGAGGTTGATGGTAAGAGAAAGCAAATAGAAGCTTATATAGCGGTTTATGGCGATGATTCCGTTGAAACTGCTATGGCTAAAACTGTTGGTTTACCTACAGCAATTTCAGCATTGAAAATACTTAACGGTGAAATTACTACTTCAGGTATACATATACCTACTGCTAAAGAATTTTACAACCCTATTTTAGATGAACTAGAAGAGTATGGAATCTCTTTTACTGAGATAGAAAGCGAGTACGATGGATATAATCCAGATAGAACTTTGGCCTAGTGTTAAGCTGAGTTCGATAATAGGTATTAGATTAATTGCTACAAAAAAGTCCGAAGAATTAGTTTCTTCGGATTTTTTTTATGATTAACATGCTTTTTTCAAATAAATAAACAATATGTTCTCCATTCACCGAATTACATTCGCCATTTACCGAATTGCTATTTCAAATATCCCCACACGTATCTACTTTTGATTCATCAATTAAAACTAAAAAATAGAATATTATGAGAACAAGTAACAACAACGGAAGAGCAAACTTAGGTTTACTTTTTATTACAGTAGGAATAGTATTTATTCTGAATAGGTTAGATCTAATTCCTTATGAAATTAGTCACGTTATATTTTCGTGGCAAATGCTACTAATAGCTATTGGTTCTTTCAACCTCATCAACAAAAAATATACTCCTGCAATAATTCTAATTACTCTTGGTACCGTATTTATTATACCCGAACTAATAGACATTGATTACTCAATAAGACGATTGTTTTGGCCAATAGCTCTTGTTGTTGTAGGTATTGTACTTATCCTTAGACGAAATCAAGGATTTGATAAATTCTCTATTCTTGAAAATAATGGTGGTGATATTGATTTTATTGATCAATCAAATATATTTGGAGGTAATAAATTGATCTGTACTTCTAAAAACTTCAAAGGAGGTAGAGTAACTTCAGTTTTTGGGGGTTCTGAAATAAATTTTCAACAAACCGAAATCTCTAATGCAAATGCTACAATAGATGTA
>JADGDT010000125.1 GCA_016744755.1 Ichthyobacteriaceae bacterium
GTTTTAGGAATGGCATCGAGCTTGGGTATGGCAATGGGTCCAACAATAGGTTCTAAATTAACTTCTGCTTTTGGTTACAACATTCTATTTTACTCTTCTGGATCAATAGCCCTTTTATCAGTAATAATTCTATTCAACCTTAAAGAAACTCTTGCGGTTGAAAAAAGAAAGAAGTTCTCTTTAAAGTTACTTAAAATCACAAAAGATGATTTCTACGAACCCAGAGTTCTTGCACCAGCAATAGTCTTTTTACTTTCTACATTTTCTTTCGGATTGATACTAACTATCATTCCTGATTTAAGTGTACATCTTAATATTGGTGATAAAGGTATATTCTTTACCATTTTTGTACTTAGCTCCGTTGCTATAAGATTTATTGCTGGTAGAGCATCAGATTTACATGGTAGAATTCCTATTATCGTTATCTCAATGATTTTGCTAATCACTTCTATGCTACTTCTTACTTTTATACAAACAAAAACTACATTTTATCTTTCGGCTTTTGTCTACGGCATTAGTATAGGAATGAGTTCGCCAACAGTATTTGCATGGACTGCCGATTTAGCTAACCCCAAAAAAATAGGAAGAGCATTTGCAACTATGTACATTGCATTAGAAGTAGGTATAGGAATTGGTGCATTTGTATCAGCAAAAGCATATGCTAACGATCCTTATAATTTTGGCTATACATTTGCTCTAGGTGCAATAACTGCTGCATTTGCATTAATTTACTCTACCTTAAAATACAGAGCAAAACTAAGATAATCAAGGCATTAAAATCAGACAAAGAATCAATTTAAAATATTTGATATTTTTTAGGGTTAATTTGTTTTGTTATATGCAAAACTATCCTATATTTGCACCCGCAAAAGCCACTGTAGCTCAGCTGGCTAGAGCAGCTGATTTGTAATCAGCAGGTCGTGGGTTCGAGTCCCTCCAGCGGCTCTATTTTTAGAGTCTCCTTTTGCGAAGAAAGAGTCTTATACAAAATTGTAACAAAAACTATTCCGCCACTGTAGCTCAGCTGGCTAGAGCAGCTGATTTGTAATCAGCAGGTCGTGGGTTCGAGTCCCTCCAGCGGCTCTTTTTTTTGTTTTTAATTTTTTTGCCACTGTAGCTCAGCTGGCTAGAGCAGCTGATTTGTAATCAGCAGGTCGTGGGTTCGAGTCCCTCCAGCGGCTCTTTCGAAACGCAATCCTTTTTTAGGGTTGCGTTTTTTTTTATGAATACATGTAAAATAATTCACACAAAAAAGGAGCATTTTAATAAAATGCTCCTTAGTAATATTTATAAAATGTTTTTTTAAGTCCTTACAACTAGTCTAAATCCTTCGCCGTGAATATTTATTATTTCTACATTTTTGTCATTGCTCAAGTACTTACGTAACTTAGCTACATATACATCCATACTTCTAGATGTAAAATAGTTATCATCTTTCCATATACGTGTTAGCGCTAACTCTCGAGGCATTAAATCATCTAGATAAATGCACATTAATTTTAGCAACTCATTTTCTTTAGGAGATAGTTTTTTCGTCTCACCATTTAAAGTTAAAAACCTTAACTTAGAATTGAATTGATAATTTCCTATTACAAATTCAAATTGTTGATACCTATTATCGTCACTATCTACTTTTCTATGTAAAATTGCTTTAATTTTATATAACAATACTTCCGAATCAAATGGTTTATTAAGGTAATCATCAGCTCCTACTTGATATCCCTTTACAACATCCTCCTTCATAGACTTTGCTGTTAAAAAAATAATTGGCATATTTTCATTGAGTCCTTTTATTTCTTTAGCTAATGTAAAACCATCTTTATACGGCATCATTACATCTAGAATTGCCATATCAAACTCTCCATTTTTAAACTTAGCCAACCCATCATTTCCATCAATAGCATGAGTAACCTCATAATCGTTAAGTATAAGATAATCTTTTAAGACGGTTCCAAAATTTGGATCATCCTCTACCAATAATAACCTACTTTTTTTATTCATGTTCAATATCTTTTCGGATTAATCTCTAGAATATTAATTATTAACAATAAAAATGTTGGTTCTACTGCTAATTTAGTGGAACAATCGTCACCTTGAGCAGAGCCAAAGCGAAGTCGAAAGGTCTATTACACAAATAGCACATTGTGTAATCACTGTTGCTATAGATCTTTCGACTACATTTCCTTTTGTTACACAAAGGAAATTCTGCTCAAGATGACGACTATTCTAAATTACAACTTCCACACAAATAAGGGTAAAACCAAAATGTTCTGATGTTATTTTTAACCTAATAAATATAAGCTAAAAAATTTAACATTCAGAGAATCCCAAATTAATTTCAGTATGCATGTTTTAGAATGCATTATTCCAATAAAAAAATTATTTTTTTATTGGAATGGAAACTGTAAATGTACTTCCCTTTCCTTTGTAACTCTTAACTTTAACAGTACCTCTGTGAGCCTCTACAATCTGTTTTACGTAAGCCAACCCTAGACCCTGACCTTTTATGTTATGCACATTACCTCTAGACACTCTGAAAAACTTATCGAATATCTTTTCCTGAGAGGCTTTACTAATCCCTATGCCATTATCTGTAATTTCGACTAATACAGAGTCTTCTTTGTTAAAAGTTTTTACCAATATCTCTGGTGTTTCAACTGTATACTTATTGGCATTATCTAGTATATTTACAAGAATATTTCCAAAGTGAAGTACGTCAACATTCACCAAATCATCCTCAGCATCTAATTCAAAATCTATTACTCCTCCTCTATCTTCAACAATTATTAGCAGATGATTAATTGCCTCTTCCACTAACTCATTCAAGCTAGCTTCTTCCCTATAAAGCTCCAACTTGTTTCTGTCTAGCCTAGAAATACGCAATACATTTTCTATTTGTTGATTCATTCGTTTATTCTCGTCCTTAATAACTTTGGCATAATGTAAAATCCTTTCCTTATCAGCCAAAATTTTAGGATTGCTCAATGCATCAATTGACAAATTTATTGTTGCGATAGGAGTTTTCAGCTCGTGAGTCATGTTATTTATAAAATCAGTCTTAACTTCCGATGTTCGTCTATGCTTGAAAATTAAATACAAGGCTCCAGCATAGGTAAAAACAATTACCATAGTAAAAATCACTGAAAGTAAAAGCATTATCCACATTGTAGATAGTACAAAATCTCGCTTATTGGGAAACTGAACATGTAGATTGTAAATTGAGTTCCCATTTTTATTTCCGAAAATTGGAACTACGTACTCATTACCTGTTTGCCTAAACCTCTTTGAATAAACAGGAGTAATAAGTCCTCTGCTCATTATTGCATATTCAAACCTAGTTCTGATATTATTTTGAGAAAGACTAACAGATAAAAAATGTTCTAGCAACTCTTTGCTCACTCTTTTACGAATAGGCATCTTATTGCCAAGTTCTTCATATTTTTGTTCTAATAATGCGAGTAAAAATGTATTTATACTATCACTGGAACTTAGTGAAATCAAAAAATCTGATTTTAATGGATCTCCTCTTCCTGACTCTACACTTTTCTTAATTGTGAAAATTGGTTGTTTAAAAGAATCATGTTGACTTACCACAAATTCTATCTCAGGAAAATCAACATCTACTACTAACTTCTTCTTATATACAATAGATCTTTTTTGCTTTACTTCTACTCCTGATAAGAGTAGGTCTCTCTCTGTTTTATTTACAATTAGACCATTGCTTGACATTTTGTATCTATCTACAAAATTAATCTTATCTATAGTTTCGAGATCGTTAGAAACACTCTTCAATGATTGGGTAATTAATTGAGAAAACTGATCTTCCTTTACCTGAATAGACTCTGTAATCCAATATACTTGCAACCCAACTATCCCGATAAGTGATACACTCATCAAAATTATTAAAGCTATGTATAGTCTTTTAGTCATTTCTCAAATATATACCCTTTTACTTGCCTCAAACAATCCTTAACTTAACATTAACAAACTTTAACGTGTGGTTAACTAAATACTTAAGATGTAATCTATAGGTTTGTACCGTTATTATTATTGTACAATTACAACACTGAACTTAATTATAAAAAGAGGCTTAGGCCTCTTTTTTTATTATCTCTTTTAATTGTTTTATCAATAGTTTTACATTTAATTCCGTAGAGTCAGTATCATTATTTTTTATAACAATGTCTGACTTTTCATTCCTCTGATTATCTGTCCATTGATTTTTAATCCTAGATATTACTTGTTCTCTGTTAACTCCATCACGTTTTTGAACTCGCTCTATTCTTTCTTCTACATCAGTATGAACAGTAACATTTATATCGCAAGCTTTATAAGCACCCGATTCAAATAAAATTGCAGCTTCTTTTACTACTATTTCAGTTTCTTGATCATTTATCCAATCCTTAAAATCTTTTGCTACAACTGGGTGAACAATAGAATTTAAAATCTTAAGTTTTTCACTATTCCCGAAAACTATCCTAGACAAGTACTCTTTATTTAACTCAATTCCTATATAAACCTCGTCTCCAAATTCTGCTTTTAACTCTATTTTTATTTTATCTGAATTTCGCATTAGTAGTTTTGCCCTACTGTCGGAATCATACACAGGTATACCTTCTAGCTCTAAAAGCTTGGCAATTGTAGTTTTACCACTACCTATTCCTCCTGTTAAACCAACAATTAACATAAACTAATCTATTTTTCTTAGCAAAAATTCTACTTCCGATGGTTCAAACTTTACAAGCTCTGCTTTATCATTCAATAATTTCAAATCGAGTGGAATAAACTGAGAATTATCAACATCTATCTTGTTGTAATCTGCTATTACGTGAAATAAAGATGGATTAATTGATTCGAAATTACTTAAGGCTGTGTTAAAAGTAACATCAATTTTATCTGGAAATATTTTTAGCAAATAACCAGTTGGAACGTTTCTGATAATAATTGGAACTTCAATTGTATTCTGAGTAAACTGCTCTACACTTAATGAAACATTAACCTTTGATTCAGACATTTCTACCTTATCAATATTTAATGGTTTCAATCTAACGGATTCAGTATTATTTTCTCTAATATTTTCTTTTAAAAGCACCTCTGTTTCAATCTCATCTATTTCTGAAACTAAGGATTCTGGACCACTAATCAATATTGAATCAGGGCTAATTAACGCCTTACCTTTAAACTGAAATGATGGTGCTAACGACAAACTATCCTTCAATATTACGGGGATTTTTTTTTCAATTTTCCTTGATAAATCGAAGAAAATTGAATCAGGATTACGATAAACTAACTCAAGGTTACTGGGAAACTGATGCATAATTGAACTGATTTGTTCTTCGGGCAATAAAAAATACTGGTCGTTGCCTAAACTCCTAATTTCAGACATATCAAGATATATTTTTTTGCCTCCAAATGCGTATCCTAAATGCTGAAAACCACTTGCCATAGTACTTATATATAGATAATTCTTAGGCACTTCGTCCCAAACTACATCTTTGGGAACTGATGTATATATTACAGTAAATTTTACAAGTGTAGTATACTCTTTAGAAAACTTAATCAACAACCAAAAAATAGTTGAAATCATTACAAATACAAGAAACACCTTGTAGTTTCTTGCTTTGCTATAATCTTTAATAAACTCAAGAAGTTCTTTGAATTTAACACTCATATTGTATGGACTTTAGACTTTGATTCTTATACAAGCCGAATTTAGAAAAAAGGAGTTGAATACTGAAGGACTAATAGGGATATAATTTAAATATTACTTTTAAATAAAGAAACTCTGCTCATTTTTGTAAAATGAACAGAGTTTCTTTAATATTATTATCAGCAATAATCTATCTACTCAACAAGTATTCTTTAAAACTACCAAAAGTATTATCCATTTTTATTGATACTTTTTCTTTATCCATAAACTTAGATAACCTCTCTGGCACTCCTAACTTAGATTTTTGCTCCTCGGTAAAAGTCTCTATAAACTTAGCTGGATGAGCTGTTTCTACAAACACACCTACTGCATTATCGCTACTTTTCATAGCCTCAGTAAGTCCTAAGTATGCAACAGCACCATGTGGGTCTGGCAAGTAAGACGTACGTTTGTAAATATCTTCTATACTTTCTAAAGTCTCCTCATCGCTATACGAATATCCTTCTACAACTTCTTTTAAATCTGATAATTCCGGATAAAGGAATTGTAATCTTTCAAAATTACTTGGGGCTCCAATATCCATAGCATTTGACACAGTGTGTATTGATGGACGAGTTCTGAAATCATCTCCATTTAAATACTCAACTACAGGATTATTTACATTGTTAGACACAATAAACTTGTCAACTTTCAATCCCATATTTTTAGCGTAAATTCCTGCTAAAATATTTCCGAAATTACCACTTGGTACAGAAACAAAAATATCCTTATCTCCTTTCATGAATTTACCTAAAGCAATAAAATAATACAATGCTTGAGGAATAAAACGAGCTACGTTAATGGAATTTGCAGAACTTAAATTCAAGTGATTATTCAATTCTGAATCCTGAAAAGCTTGTTTTACCATTGCCTGGCAATCATCAAATGTACCATCAACTTCGAGAGCAGTAATATTACCGCCATAAGTAGTAAGTTGTTTTTCTTGCGAAGCGCTAACTTTTCCTGATGGATACAAAATTACAACTTCAGTACCTTCTACTCCGTAAAAACCATTTGCTACTGCACTTCCTGTATCTCCTGATGTTGCAACCAAAACCGTTACTTTTCTGTTTTTGTCAGAGAAATAACCAAGACATCTTGCTAGGAAACCAGCACCTACATCTTTAAAAGCTAAAGTAGGTCCGTGGAATAATTCAAGCGCAAATTTATTTTCATCAACCTCAACAAGTGGAAAATCAAAACTTAATACTTCTTCAAGTATATTCTTTAATTCTGTCTCTGGTATTTCGTCTCCAACATAAGGCTTCATTACCTCTGTTGCTAAATCAACAACAGACATATCTTCAATATTATCAAAAAACTCCTTTGACAACTTCTCTATACTCTCTGGCACAAACAAACCTCCATCGCTTGCAAGCCCTTTTATTACTGCTTCTTTAAAACTTACAGTGTTTTCTATATCTCTTGTACTGTGGTAAATCATTTGTTTAATTGTTTAACTGATAAATTGTTTAATTGATAAAAACTGCTTAATCGTTTAACTGATATACTGTTCTGTTTTCAACTAAACAGTTCAACAACTACACAGTTAAACAACTATATCACTTTACATCCTTCTGTACTGACTTTCGAAATATGAATATTGTACAGAAGATTTGTTTGCTCTATTGTTTCTACTAATACTTTTTTTACGCTTTCGGCGCTTTCTAATCCTTTACACAATGCAAATACCGATGGGCCTGATCCTGAAATAGATAGTCCTAAAGCTCCGTTTTCTATTGCTTTTTCTTTAAGCTGATCGTACATTGGAATCAACAACGAACGTGTAGGAACAACAGCAAAATCTTCCATAGACCTACCTATTAAATCGTAATCGTCGGTAAATAAACCTGCTACTAAACCGGCGACATTCCCCCACTGTTTTACGGCATCAGAAAGTTGAATTTGCTTTTTCAGTATTGCTCTAGAGTCGGAAGTTTTAACTTCAATCTCGGGATGAAGAACAACCACATACAGCTCGCTAGGTGTAGGGATTTGAATAACATCCAAGGGATCATTTTGTCTTACCAAAGTAAATCCTCCTAAAACAGACGGAGCAACATTATCGGCATGTCTAGCTCCTGATGCAACCACTTCGCCATCCATTGCAAAATCAACCAATTCCTTATCCGAAAACTTATCCACATCGTCTAAAAGTTGATTAAACGCAAAAACTGCCCCTGCTGCACTTGCTGCACTAGAACCTGTTCCACTTCCAGGATTAACTCCCTTAGTGATTTTTAATTCTATCCCAAAAGATAAATCTCTTGAGCTATACATATTCACTAATGCCATTCCGGCAGTATTCTCTTCTATTACACAGCTCAAAGACTTCTCCGAAATCATCTCAGAAATAACTATACCTTTTTGTTGAGTTTTTTTCATCTCAACAATATCGCCAGGAGCCTCAAGAGCAAATCCTAAAATATCGAATCCACTACCTACATTTGCAACTGTTGCTGGTGCAAAAACTTTTACTTTATCCATACCTGTTCTTCTTTCAATAGGTTTTCGCTTCTCTGTTTAAATGCTTCGCATTTTGTTTGTAAAGCTTCGCTTTTACTGTTTAAACTTTAGCTATGATACTCTTTTTATAACTAGTTACACATCACAAAACACAAAGTTTAAACAACAGATGCGAAGCATCTTAAAACCCGATGCCAAAGTCATCAATAAACTGCAAAGCAATAAACCTTTAATGATTCATTGTTCTCATAATATCTCCAAATACACCTGCTGATGTAACTGCTGCACCAGCGCCAGCTCCTTGAATAATCATAGGATTATCTGGATAACGTTCTGTATAAATCAACACCATATTATCTGTACCTTTTAAACTAGCAAAAGGACTAGAAGAATTTAGTGATTGAAGTTTAACCTTAGCCTTTCCATCCTCAAAAACTCCAACTATTTTAAGCTTCTCTCCTACATCAACTGCATTAGAGTATAATGATTTAAAGTGAGATTCCTCTTTTTCTAAAGATAGAATAAAATCTTCTACACCCATTGGCATTAAACAGCTCTCAGGCATAAAGCTTTCTGAAACAACATCTTCAGGTTCTAAATCATAACCACTTTCTCTTGCTAAAAT
>JADGDT010000234.1 GCA_016744755.1 Ichthyobacteriaceae bacterium
CGTTGGTGTTCATTCATATCATACCACCTGAATTCACAAACCAATGCAAATTAACTGAACATAAAAAGGTATAAACCAAACAGATAACAAACATCACTAATTCAACCATATTTATAATTAAACAAAACTTTAACGAATCTAGCATATTCCCACTTGTAGAATATCTTACTTTAGTAAGTGCTAATAATTACAATATTAACCCCCATAATTATTTAATATGAAAAACTTTCCCAAGTCTGTTATATTACTAACAGCAGTGTATGTGTTAATTCTTTTTAGTTCGTGTAAACGTCCAATTAATAACCTAGAAATGCAAAATCTCGCTAGTGTAAATTTGCATTATAGTGTAGAGAGTTATTCTAGCTTAATCCTAAAATCAGGTTTAGATATAGCAAAATTAAGTCCATTATATCAAAGTAGAGCTATGACAAAATATCGAAAGAAGGATATTTACATTTCTATTTATAAAGATGGCTCAAGCTCTATAGATATTAAACATACTCCAGTAACAACAAAAGTACAACGAGTACATATACAAAATAACAAAGTAGATTTTTTTGATGTAAATGATAGACTAATAAATAGCGAGAGTTCTATTTCTATTAATTTAAAACATATTTATGACGATTATGTAAAAAACAATGGAGACATTCGTATTCCTACTCAAGATATATTAGTTGATAAGAAATCAGGAACACTACCTCCACCTGTATTAAATTTTGATAAAAATGTAATACAAGTTAAAGATTTTGGGAATGGAATATATAAATACAAAGTTACCTTAGATAGTAGCCACGAAGATGTACCAGATGAGGCTAACGGATATGTAACTTATATCTATGTTAAAAAAGCTTCCAATATATGTTTAGGGAATCAGCTACTCAACGATCAAAACGAAATAATACATCAACAACTTGTAACATATTCCGAAGGAGAAAATCCTAGTATTGAAATTACGGAAGATGAAACATTTTTTAAAAACCCTACAACAGGAGAGCCAGAATCTATAAAAACAATTAATCTATTTTCTGACACCTCTATTTCAGGTACATATAACTAACCCTTATTACAAATATTATGAAACGTATATATATATTTATATTACTAATAGGTTTTTCTTTTTTTTCATACTCTCAAGATAGAGAGATTGTTTGGCTACATGGTTTTAATGGAAATACTTTACATTTAGGCATGCTTGGTAAATCAATTGAAGAAGAGAGAGAAATTAACAGTAATATCGATTACGCTTGGGCATCAGAAAAAGGAGTACAAGTTGCCTCTGACGATGTGGAAGGTGATTTGAGAAGCATAACTAGTAGCAATCGTATTTTTATAGGTCATAGTTTCGGAGGAATTGTAGCTAGAAATATTCCAAATTATTATGGTGGAATTATTACATTAGCAAGCCCTCATTTTGGTGCTAAAATTGCCAATAAAGTGTCTGATGGCACAGTAGAAATAACATCTAAAGAATGGACAGACCAAGCTACCAAGGGAATATCTAGTCATGGTTTTTTGGTAGGTTTAGATTTATTATGGCAATTAGTAAATGCTGTTTCAGATTTATTTGCTGACCCACTACCACATACCAATTTTTCTGACTTTATAGAATCCTTAGTTGGAGATCGTGTAATGTCATCGATAAATAATATGATAGGGCAAGGACAAACTTTTATAGATTTAAAAGAAGGTAGCACCAAATTAAATAGGCTTAATAATACAAGTTTAAATAAACCTGCTTTTGTATTTTGGGGTAACGAAAGTAGTCCAGAAGCACAAAGACTTCTATCGAGTACATGGAATTTCAATAATGTAGGATATAATTCAAATAATATGAATTTTGAATCTGACAATGATGTAGTAGATTTGTTTGATACAGCAGAGGATGTATCGCATGTAGTGGCAGATGTACTTTATGTAGAAGCAGCTGCTGTATTAGCTACTAATTGGTGGAATCCAATAGGATGGGGAGTTTCGGGTTATTACACATGGGCGGCAGGCGAATGGAGAGAACAAGCTTTCTTTTACCAATACGATTTCGAAAGTTCGTGGAAAGTACTAAATGGCTCTACAAGATACGAGTGGCAGGATGTAAACGTATGGACACAGGTTTGTGATTACAGTCCAAGTGATGGA
>JADGDT010000126.1 GCA_016744755.1 Ichthyobacteriaceae bacterium
AGCGGTAGAATATGTTAGAGGTATTCCAGTGGTAAAAGTTTTTCAACAGACGGTTTTTTCATTTAAAAATTTTCATAATAGTATTACTAAATATAAAAACATGGTGATTAATTACACCAAATTATGGGAAAATCCAATGTCAATCAATACCGTAATTATTAATGGTTTTGTATTTTTTTTAGTCCCAGCATCCATTTTATTGATTGGATATTCGGGCAACTACGTACTTGTGTTGGTTAACCTGTTTTTTTATATTTTAATAACTCCTGTTTTTGCTCAAAGCATGATGAAGAGTATGTATATGAATCAAGCCTTGGGACAAGCAAAAGAAGCAGTTAACAGAATGGAAAAATTAACGGAAGTAGAACCGCTTCCAATATCGAGTAATCCTAAAAATATTACAACACATGATATTTGGTTTAAAAACGTATCGTTCAGTTATCCTGGAGTAGAACAAAAGGCAATAGATAATATTAGTTTCAATATTCCCAAAGGAAAGACTGTTGCCTTGGTAGGAGCTTCGGGTAGTGGGAAAACAACTATTGCAAGGCTTGTCCCACGATTTTGGGATACTGATACTGGGCAGGTTTGCATTGGCGGAATAGATGTTAAAGATATTGACCATAAAGAATTAATGAATAATATTTCGTTTGTTTTTCAGAACACCAAATTATTTAAAACAAGCCTACTAGAAAATATCAAATACGGTAATCCAGATGCATCAGCCGAAGCAGTAGAAAGAGCTATAGACTTGGCACAATGTCGTGAAATTATAGACAAGCTTCCTGATGGACTAAATACTAAAATAGGTGTAGAAGGTACTTATCTTTCTGGAGGCGAACAGCAACGTATAGCATTAGCACGGGCTATTTTAAAAGATGCCCCTATTGTAGTTTTAGACGAAGCAACTGCTTTTACAGACCCCGAAAATGAGCATTTAATACAAAAGGCACTTGGGAAACTCACCAAAGGCAAAACGGTACTTCTTATTGCTCACAGACTTACTAGCGTTATGGATGCAGATATTATTCTGGTAATAGATAAAAGTAAAATTGCAGAGCAGGGAAGTCATCATGAATTACTTAACAAACAAAGAATCTACTCAAAAATGTGGAACGAATATCAACAGTCTATAAAATGGACAATAGGAAAGGAGGCCCAAAATGTTTAATATATTAGAAAAACGATTTGCTTTAACACGTAAGGGAGCAATAGATTTTAGTAAAGGTATATTTTTTACAACCCTACTCAATATAGCGTTAATGCTACCAGCAATTTATGTTTTCTTATTTCTTGAAGATTATTTACGCCCTATTTTTAACCATTCTGGCACTACTATTACTCCTACCAATGGTTTGTGGTATTATATTTTGCTAGGCATAATATTTATGATAATAATGTGGATTATTGCTAGGTTTCAATACAGAAGTACATTTACTACCGTATATGAAGAAAGTGCCAACCGTCGTATCTCATTAGCTGAGAAGTTGCGTAAACTACCTTTAGCATTTTTTGGAGAGAAAAATCTATCAGACCTTACATCAACTATAATGGATGACAGCACTGAGTTGGAACATACTTTTTCACATGCAGTACCACAATTATTTGCTTCTATTATTAGTATTGTATTAATTGGAACAGGAATGTTCTTTTACAATTGGCAATTGGCTATTGCCCTGTTTTGGGTAGTTCCTTTAGCAGCAACTGTACTTCTTATATCTAAGAAATTATTACATAAGGAATTTCAAGATACTTATCAAAATAAAAGAAATGTAAGTGAACAAATTCAGGAAGGATTAGACACCATACAAGAGATAAAATCCTATAACAGGGAAGGCACTTATATGAATGAATTAAATCAAAGTTTAAATATCTATGAAAAACAATTAATAAAGGGAGAGCTACTGGCAGGTGGGCTTGTAAATTCTTCACAAAGTTTATTGAAACTAGGATTGGTAAGTGTTATTATTGTTGGTGTACAGCTCCTATCTGCTGGTACAATTAATTTATTTACGTATCTTATATTCTTGGTGATTGCTACCGGAATTTACAACCCAATAAGTGAAGTATTTAATAATTTGGCAGCATTATTCTACCTCGATATCCGTATTAATAGGATGAACGAGATGGAAGCATTATCAATTCAGCAAGGTAAAACAGATTTTAAGCCACAAAATTTTGATATTGTATTTGACGATGTAAGTTTTTCTTACGAAACAGGCAAACAGGTTTTACAAAATGTTTCGTTTACAGCTAAACAAGGAGAAGTAACTGCATTGGTTGGACCATCAGGAGGAGGAAAAAGTACTTCGGCTAAACTTGCCGCCCGTTTCTGGGATATTCAAAAAGGAAAAATTCTATTAGGAAACCAAGATATTAGTGAAATAGACCCAGAAACATTACTTAAAAACTATTCAGTTGTTTTTCAGGATGTAGTGTTATTTAATTCCAGTGTAATGGATAATATCCGCATAGGAAGAAAAAATGCTACCGATGAAGAAATAAAACAAGCAGCAAAAATGGCACAATGCGATGAGTTTATAAGTAAAATGCCTAATGGTTATAATACAGTTATTGGCGAAAATGGGGAAACTCTTTCTGGTGGCGAACGACAACGTATTTCTATAGCTCGTGCCTTGCTAAAAGATGCCCCTATTGTATTGCTAGATGAAGCCACTGCCTCGCTAGATGTAGAAAATGAAACCAAAATACAGGCAGGTATATCAGAGTTGGTAAAAGATAAAACAGTACTAATAATTGCTCATCGTATGCGTACCGTTGCCAATGCCAATAAGGTAGTGGTGTTAAAAAATGGGAAGGTAGCAGAAAGCGGTTCACCCGATGAGTTGAAAAAACAAAAAGGTATTTTCTCTAAAATGGTAGAAAGGCAAATGTTACCTGTAAATAACAAATCACTAACAGTAGATAAACAATAAAGATAATGAAAATACAAAAAATAAACAATTGGTTTGAAAAAAGAGCCAAAGAAATTATTGAGAAAAGATGGTTAATAATAGTCCTGTTTATTGCAATTGTAGCCATAGGATTTAATGGGTTAAGGAGCCTGAATGTAGAATCATCATGGGAAAATTTCTTTTTAGAAGATGACCCAGTATTAGTGAAATCGGAAGAATTTAAAGAAATTTTTGGTAACGATAATTTTGTAGCGGTACTTACAGAGTGTGAAAATTCCTTTACTAAAGAATCGCTTGAGCTTATTAGAGACTTATCTAATGAGTTGATGGACAGTGTATCCTATGCCGAAAAAATAACTTCACTCACCGATATTGAGTTTATGACAGGTACAGAATATGGTATGCAAATAGAGCAAATTGTACCTGATATTATTCCATCAGATAAACAAGCATTAAATGCAATTAAAATCAAAACCTTTAGTAAACCCCGAACAGCCGAACGTTTGGTATCTAAAGATGGAAAACAAACATGGATTATTCTAAAACTCCGTAATTTCCCAAAAAAAGAAATTTGGGAAAAGGAAGCAAACCCAATTGATCCAGGATATTTGACAGGAACAGAAGCTGAAAAAATAATTAGCAAAGAAAAATATAGAACAATTTCACCAAGGGCTACAGGAATGCCTTACGTTGCCTACAAAAAGCAAAACTATTTCGGAAAAGAAGCAGGCAAAGTAATGGGAATGGCTTTACTGCTTGCTATAATTGTTTTAATTTTTGCAACAAAATCGGTCAGAGGTGTTGCAGTACCACTAGTTACATCTATAAGTTCTATTGTAATTATTTATGGTGCGTTAGGATATATAGGTTATCCAATAGATAGCGGAATGATAAGTGTTCCTATCATGCTATCATTAGCCGTTGCCATAGCATATAATATTCATATTTTTACCTTTTTCAAACGGAATTTCTTTATTCATGGCAAACGTAAGAAAGCAATAATAGAAGCAGTAAGCGAAATGGGTTGGCCTATTCTATTCTCAGCTCTAACCACTATGGGAGCCCTGCTTACTTTCTTAATCATCCCTATGAAACCACTACAATTTGTAGGCTTTGCCACGGCAAGTTGCGTATTGCTAACCTTTTTTATTGTAGTCTTGTTAATGCCTGCATTATTGAGTTTTGGAAAAGACAGAACTCCACACCCTGCATTTAAAGAAAAGGGAGGACGTTGGTTAGATTTAAAATTAGGAAAACTAGGAGAATTTGTTTTAAGATATCCCAAAATAATAATTACAGTTTCAGCACTTATTATAGGGTTTTTAATTGTGGGAGTAACAAAAGTAGAGTCTGCTTTTGATATTGAAAAAACAATGGGACGTAATATCCCATACGTTAGCGACTTGCTAGATATAAGCGACTCTGAATTAGGTTCTCTTTATTCATACGATTTATTAATAGAATTTAATGAAAATGGTGCTGCAAAACAACCCGAAAATCTTCAAAAACTAGAACAAGTAGAAAACTATGCTCAAGATTTTATTCTTACAAAAAAAACCACATCTGTTCTTAATATCATTAAAGATTTAAACCAAACATTAAATGAAAATAACGAAGATTTTTATCGTGTACCTGATAATGAAAATCAAGTAGCACAAATGCTGTTGCTTTACGAAAATTCGGGTGGAACAGAATCGGAATATTGGATGGATTACGATTATAAACGCCTTAGACTTATGGTGGAACTCAGTACTTTTAACTCGGGCGAAGCAGAAAGAGAATTAGCAGATATTCAAAAAATGGGAAGTAAATTATACCCTGATGCACAAGTTACGGTTGTTGGTAATCTCCCCCAATTTACAAGCATGATGCAGTATGTGGTTAAAGGTCAGGTACAATCATTTGCATTTGCATTAATAGTAATTATGTTTCTTTTGATGATTGTTTTTGGAAGTATCAGAACGGGATTAATAGGGCTTATTCCAAATATAGCCCCAGCCATCGCAGTAGGTGGTGTTATGGGTTGGTTGGGTATTCCATTAGATATGATGACCGCTACTATTATTCCAATGATATTAGGTTTGGCAGTTGATGATACCATCCATTTTATCAATCATGGGCAATTAGAATTTAACAGGTCTAAAAACTACAATAGGTCGATAAACAAAACATTTAAAACTGTTGGTGTTGCGTTACTATTAGCAACCATAATAATATCAGCTAATTTCTTAGTTTATACCACATCTACCGCTAATAATTTTGTAAATCTGGGAATGCTCGCAGTAGTAGGAATGTTTGCAGCACTTATAGCTGATTTCTTTATCACCCCAATTTTATTTAAGTGGTTTAAGATATTTGGTAAAGAAGAGTTTGTTAATGAATAATTAATAAGGGATAATTGATGATGATAATATCTTAGAAATTATCAATTATCCTTTTTAAAATTTCAATTAAATAAAGAATAATATGTTTGAATTAGATTTTACAATAAAAAGTGCTTGGATATTAAGCCTTATATTTTTATTGGTTTCATATCTGCCTATGTTTTTTGGTGGGAAAGGAGCAAAGCGTTTAGTAGATTTCTCTTGGATGAATAAACGGGCTAAACGACTATCTATTTTAATTATGATACTTTTTGTTTTTATAGTTATTGCCCCCATTTTTATGGAAATAACAAATAAGCCTATTTTGTTAATATTAGGGCTTATATTTTTCACTTTAGGCTGTATTTTTATTTTAATTAGTTACCTCAATTATTTTACAACTCCTTTGAATCAGTTAATTATAAAAGGGATGTATAAGATTTCTCGTAATCCAATTTATGTATTCTCATTAGTTGCTCTTATTGGAGTCGTTTTTTTAAGCGAATCATTTTTATTAGGGTTTCTGTTAGTTATATATTTTATTATTCAACACCCTATTATTAAAGAAGAAGAAAGGTTTTGTGAAGATAATTTTGGCAAAGAATACATACAATATAAAAGCAAAACCAGAAGATATTTATAAACAAATTAAATTTTAAAACAATGAATAAATTAAAAAGAATAACAGGAATTGCAATTCTAATTACCATATTTACAATGAGTAGCACAACAATTTTTGCACAAAGCCTCACGGGGCGAGATATTATGCAAAACGTAAAAGACCGTCCTGATGGTGATACTCGTTATTCGGAAATGACGATGAAACTGATCAATAAACGAAACAAGGTTCGAGAACGTAAGGTTAAATCTTACTCAATGGATATTGGAGTTGACAAGAAAACTATTATGTTTTTTCTTTATCCAGGCGATGTAAAAGGCACTGGTTTTTTAACATGGGATTATGATGAGGTAAGTAAAGAAGACGATAAATGGCTATACCTACCAGCCATGAAGAAAACAAGACGCATAAGTGGCTCATCAGCAAAGAAAGATTATTTTATGGGTACTGATTTTACTTACGATGATATGGGTAGCCGTAGTGTAGATGAGGATACACATAAACTTATTAGAGAAGAAAATATAGATGGTAAAAAGTGTTGGGTAGTAGAATCTACATCAAAAGACAAACAAGATATTTTCTCGAAAAAAATTACTTGGATAATACAAGATTGTCTAATTGCATCGAAAGTTGAATATTATGATAAATTAGGAAAGTTGCACAGAGAATTATTATTGTCAGAAATTAAAAAAACAGATGGTTTTTGGCAAGCACATAAGTTGCATATGACTAATGTTCAGAACAAACATCAAACTCTAATATTAATATCTAATCCTAAGTTTAATATAGATGTAAGCGAGGAGTTTTTCACCGTTTCTAATTTAGAAAGAGGCGATTTTTAAAAATGAAATTAGGAATTACGGATTAATTATGTCCCTCTTTAGTTCGTAATTCCAAATTATAAATAGTCTTATATGAAACGTCAATATATAATATTAACAATACTGTTATGGTCAAACTTTGTCTTTTCGCAAGAAGATAAAACAAAATTAAATTTCACTGGTTTTATAGATACTTATCATGCAGTACGAACTCAATCGCCAAATGATTTTTTGAGTTCACGATCCCGTTTAAGAGGAGAACTAAAAATGCTAAAAGGGCAATCATATTTTTTTACATCATTTAATGTAATCCACAACAATGTAATGCCATCTAAAACAGGGTTTCAATTAAGAGAAGCCTTTTTTGAATATTCTACAAAATCATTAAATTTAAAAATAGGACGACAAATAGTAAGTTGGGGAATAGCCGATGGTATGCGAATTACCGACATCATATCGCCAATGGATATGACAGAATTTTTGGCTCAGGATTACGACGATATTAAAATGCCTGTAAACGCCATAAAATTAAGATGGGTAAAACCTAAAATGAATTTCGAAGTCATTTATATTCCAATTCCTACATTCTCTATAATTCCATACGAAACAGATAATCCGTGGTCTGTATTCCCAACCGAAGGAGATCCAATTTTAGATATTGATATGGATAATAAACCAGAGTTAACATTTGCCAACAGCGAATATGGAGCAAGATTCTCGTTTTTTCTATCGGGAATAGATTTCTCTTTATCAGCCTTACATACTTGGAATAAAACACCAGTTTTTACCCGTAGTATGTCAGAAAATTTAGATACCGTTAATGTAAAAGCACATCATTATAATTTAGATATGCTCGGACTTGATTTTTCGTTACCTAAAGGGCAATTTGTTTTCCGTGGCGAAACTGCATATTATATGGGAGAGTTTCACGAAACTAGAACTTTGGACCCTATAAAAAAGAATTCATTAAATTGGTTAATTGGTATAGATTGGTATCCAGGAGGTGAATGGACAGTAACAGCTCAATATTCTCACAAATTTATACCTGATTATGTTGATGTATTAACCGAAAATGAAAATACTGTTTTATCATCAATCGGGATAACCAAAAAACTATTTAGGAGCGCACTATCCATCTCAACATTTGCCTACGTTGATATAAGTAACAATGGCTTTTTCGACCGTAGTAATCTCGATTATGCCCTGTCCGACCAAATTCACATTATGCTTGGTTACGATTGGTTTTATGGTGATAACGGCATGTTTGGAATGTATAAAAATAATTCGGAAGTATGGTTTAAAGCAAAGTATAGTTTTTAGAATTGTATATAAATTTATAATTAAATTTGTAAATAGGAATGAACTACCTCGACCCAAGGGTACGAGGTATCAAAACAACTTTAGTTGTGATTTGTGAATCTTTCTATATTCATCTACTCTACCTTGATTTTTTAAATATTTCTTAATCACTTCTTCATTAGCATACTGACCAACTGTATTGATATAATAACCAGAAGTCCAAAATTTTCCTCCCCACAAATATTGCTTAACCTCTGGGTGTAACCTGAAAATTTCTCGTGCTGTCAAACTCTTTACCGTGTTAACTATCTTCTTGGGTGACAGCAATGGAACACTTTGTATCAGAAAATGAGGTATAATAGACAAATAGTAGGCTCTAATTTCTATAAATTTTGGAATATAAAAATCATACACTTATTTTTGATTTGTCAAGTTAAACGGAGATTGGCTCTGCTGGAGAGCAACCAATCAAGGGATAGGCTTGGTGACCGACTAAAACGTCAATAAAAAGGAGTTCTGATGAACTCCTTTTTTGATGTTTTTAGAGGTCTTTATGCCTTTAAAAACTCATCAATAAATTTGATTTTCCTGGCTCTATTATACTATTGAGTTGTTTTATAAATATTTTAATTTTGCAATTTGATTTTGGTCGAGAGCAGTTTTATAAGTGTGTTTAATTGGTGCTCTGT
>JADGDT010000127.1:0-4889 GCA_016744755.1 Ichthyobacteriaceae bacterium
GAAAATAAGGCTTTTATAGTTCTGTAATATTACTGTAACTTAGATAATAGTATCCTATTTTTTTGAATTCACTACTTTTGAACTAGAGATAAGCTAGCCACCGTTGGCGGATTTAGTTCAACAATGTATAAAAAAACATAGGGAGATTAGGCTTTACAAAAGGTCTGTGTTAATTTATAAAGACGTTAAATATAAAATTTGACATCTTATATTAACCGTTACTGCATCACTGTTCACTGCATCACTTAAATAAATATAATGATTGGAAATAAATACATTTTAGACGGTAAACTGATAGATGTAAACAACCAGTCGGGAAATATAGAAAATAAAGATAGCATTGTTGTTTACGAGGTATTTACCTGGGAAAACGACAGGGCTATTTTTTTTGATGAGCATTATCAACGTTTTATAGATTCTATAAAAGTTGAAGGGCTCAATCTTTCGGGTACTCCAACAAAGAAAAAGTTATTTGAAAGCGTTTTGTCTCTTGCAGAAGCAAATAATTTCAAAAAGAAAAACATCAGAATTGATTTAATTTTCACAGATGAAAAGCTAGACTATTTCCTAGTTTACTTCGTAAAATCAATTTTCCCTACAGAAGAACAATATAGTAAAGGAGTAAAGGTTGGACTGTGTTTTGGCGAAAGGCATAATCCAAAAGCAAAGATTGCCAATAGTGAAATTAGAGAAAAAGCAAACAATAAAATTAGAGAAGAAAACTTGTTTGAAGTACTTTTAGTTAATCACGATAATATAATAGCAGAGGGAAGCAGGTCAAATGTTTTCTTTGTAAAAGAGAATGTAATTTATACTCCTAAATCAGAAAAAGTATTAAGTGGAATAACCAGACATAAAGTTTTAGAAATTGCACAAAACCTAAAAGTAGATATTGTTGAAACTGATATTTTGGTAAATGATTTATTGTCATTCGAAAGTGCATTCCTCACAAGTACATCAATGATTGTTCTGCCAATTTGCAGTGTCGCCGACGTTCAGTTTTCTGTTGAAAATGAGCTTGTCAGAAAGTTGTATTCCAATTTTAAATAAATATGCTAAGTTGTTTTTTAGAGTATTTGGTGTAATTCTTTGTGAACTTCGTGATTGCATTTGTGCTCTTAGTGGTTAAGCGATTTTCTAGTTGTTAACCCATAAGAAATGGCAATAAAAACTAGAGTTACACCCATCCTAAAAATTAGTGCTCCATAAGTCTGTTCTAAATGAGGTTCTCCTGTATTTAGATAAAAATTATATCTCACAAATGTAAATGCCAAAATCGCCAATGCCAAACTTAGCAATAGAGTTGTCCATTTTTCTGAAATATTAATCCATATCCAGAAACAAAATAGATTGAGCTACTAATTAAGTTTGCCCACGCAACAAATCCTATAAAATCACTGCCCTGTTTTGCCCTCATCCCGAAAAGATCAAAAATAAGAGAACTACTCAAATAAAATGTTAATGATGCAAAGGCTATTAAAACTATTGCCGAGATAATTAGAACTATCTTTTTCATTATCCTTTGTCTTTAGATTTATTTTTAAAAAGGTAATTATATTTTATTGGTTTACTTGATAATTTATCCGAAAATTCCTCAATCTCATTTTCTTTCTTCTCAATTTCAAATCTTCCCAAAGCTAAATCTTCTATATATTTTTCGTCTTCCGTTAATTCTCTTTCGTCTTCCTCTTCCCATTTGTAAGTTTTTTTACGAGGTCCAATTTTGCGATAAACAATGGCTAAGGCTAAACCAACTAGTGCTCCAGAAAGGTGTCCTTCCCACGATATTCTAACTTCATTAGGGAAAATACCCCAAATCATACTTCCATACAGGAATGTTACAATCAACGAAATTGCCATTAGCCGAGGATGTTTCCTTATTAATCCACTAAAAAACAAGAAAGATGCAAATGCATAAATTAATCCGCTTGCACCAATGTGATAACTATTTCTACCAATCAGCCATGTTAAGATACCTGTTGAAATCCACGAAAAAATTAAAACTCGCCAAGCAATGGGTTTGTAAAAATAAAACAGGGCCATACTAAGAGCAAATAAAGGAATAGAATTATTGAATAAATGCCCTGTATCACCATGAATTAAAGGTGAAAATAAAATTCCTTTCAATCCCGAAATTGTAAGAGGTTTAACTCCATAGATTCCCAAGTTGAATCCAAATTTGTATTCAGCCCATTTTACTAACCAGAGCGTTAATACAAAATACAGAGGTATTGTAAAGTATGAATTAGATTTATGTTGAATTTCGTCTTGCACTTTAGATACAATTAGATTTACAAAAGTACGGGAAAGATACTTTTCTTTTTTTACTTTTACAGTAAGCCTAATTGTGAAAAAAGAAAATATCTAAATGAAAGAAAAGCTAATAATATATAAAACAGAAGACGGCAAGATTAAGATAGAAACTCATTTTGATGATGAAACTGTTTGGTTGAGTATTGAGCAGATTGCTGAGCTTTTTCAGAAATCTCGTTCAACAGTGAATGAGCATATACTTAATATTTATAAAGATGAGGAGCTAGAAAAGATTTCTACTATGAGAAAAATCGGAAATTCCGATTTTTCTACTAAACCAACTAACTTTTATAACTTAGATGTTATAATTTCGGTAGGATATAGAGTAAAATCTCATAGAGGAGTCCATTTCCGTAAATGGGCAACTGCACTTATTAAAGAATATTTGATAAAGGGATTTGCTATGAACGACGATCTCCTGAAACAAGCAGGAGGAGGAAATTATTTTGATGAACTTTTATCTAGAATCCGTGATATACGTTCATCTGAAAAAGTCTTTTGGCGTAAGGTATTAGATATTTATGCTACAAGTATTGACTATGATTCCAAGACAGAACAATCTATTTTATTTTTCAAAACCATTCAAAATAAGATGCATTGGGCATCTCACGGCGAAACTGCTGCAGAAACTATTTATAAAAGAGTAGATGCTTCAAAAGAAAATATTGGATTAACTAACTTTAAAGGAAAAACACCAAGTAAGCAAGATGTAGAAGTTGCTAAAAACTATCTTTCTACTGATGAACTTAATATGTTAAATAGGATGGTTACGGCTTATTTAGAGATTGCCGAAATACAAGCATTAGATCGTACACCAATGTATATGAAAGATTGGACTGTACAGCTAGATAATTTTTTAAAGATGACAAATAAAGAAATTCTATCTCATTCTGGAATAATTTCTCACGATAAGGCTATCGAAAAAGCTCATGTAGAGTACAATATTTATAAAGAAAAAACAAAAAATAGAATATCTAAAGTTGAAAAAGATTTTATAAAGCAACTTGAAATTCATTCTAAAAAACTAAAGAAGTAATATTATTATCAAGAGAGTTTTCTTTCATATTTTTACATCGGCTACACAAATAAACAACTAAACAAATAGAACCACCAAATAACATTGCCAAATGAACAACCAACCACTCGCCGAAAGATTGCGCCCAAAGACACTCGACGATTATATAAGTCAGGAGCACCTTGTTGGACAAAATGGAGTTTTACGTCAGATACTTTCAAGTGGAATGATTCCTTCTATGATTTTTTGGGGGCCTCCTGGTACAGGGAAAACAACTCTAGCTCAAATAATTTCGGAACAATCAAAAAGGCCATTTTTTTCTTTGTCGGCAATTAATTCAGGAGTAAAAGATATTAGAGAAGTTATAGACAAGGCAAAACAGTCTTCTGGATTATTTACCGCAAAGAATCCAATTTTGTTTATCGATGAAATTCATAGGTTTAGTAAGTCACAACAAGATTCTTTATTGGGAGCTGTAGAAAAAGGATGGGTAACACTTATTGGAGCAACAACCGAAAATCCTAGTTTTGAGGTTATTCCTGCACTTTTATCACGTAGTCAAGTTTATACTTTAAATCCTTTTACTAAGGAAGACCTTGTGGCTATGCTTAGTAGAGCAATAGAAAAGGACGAAGTAATTCAGAAGAAAAAAATAGAGATTAAGGAGTACGATGCATTGCTGAGGTTGTCGGGTGGTGATGGCAGAAAACTATTAAATATTTTTGAGCTACTTGTAAATTCATCAACAGATGATAAATTGATTATTATCAACGATTTAGTAAAAAGTAAAATTCAGACTAAGGCAGTTAGGTACGACAAAACAGGCGAGCAACACTACGATATAATTTCGGCATTTATAAAATCAATACGTGGTTCCGATCCTAATGCGGCGGTTTACTGGCTTGCCAGAATGATAGAAGGAGGAGAAGATTTAAAGTTCATTGCCCGCAGATTGGTGATTCTTGCATCCGAAGATATAGGTAATGCTAACCCTAACGCACTACTTTTGGCAAATAACACTTTCCAAGCAGTTACCGTAGTTGGTTTCCCCGAGAGCAGAATTATTCTTAGTCAATGTGTTACTTACATGGCATCATCGCCAAAATCAAATGCGGCATACCAAGCAATAAACGATGCTCAGCAGTTGGTAAAGCAAACAGGCGATTTAGAAATTCCAATTCATTTGCGTAATGCTCCAACTAAGTTAATGAAAGATTTAAACTATGGGAAAGATTATCTGTACTCACATTCTTACCCAAATAATTTTGTAGTTCAAGAATATTTGCCAGATGAGGTTAAAGGCAAGAAACTCTACGACCCAGGAAATAATCAAGGAGAGAATAAGTTAAGGGAACATCTTAAAAACATGTGGGGCAATAAGTATAAATATTAAGCTTTAAGTTAAGTCGTTTTAAGTCCGTAGAGTTGAAAGTTATAAGTTTAAAAGTTTTAATTTTGCATACGTAACTCGTAACTCGTAACTCGTAACTCGTAACTCGTAACTCGTAACTCGTAACTCGTAACTCGTAACTCGTAACTCGTAACTCGTAACTCGTAACTC
>JADGDT010000127.1:4989-8612 GCA_016744755.1 Ichthyobacteriaceae bacterium
CGTAACTCGTAACTCGTAACTCGTAACTCGTAACTCGTAACTCGTAACTCGTAACTCGTAACTCGTAACTCGTAACTCGTAACTCGTAACTCGTAACTCTGTTCCTGAGCGGAGCCGAAGGACATAACACAAACTCATTTTGGCAGGCATTTACATTCACATACCATTTTGCAAACAACGTTGCTATTATTGCGATTTTCATTTTACAACATCTCTAAAAAATAAAGATGCGATTATCAACGCCATAGTTTTTGAGTTGGAAATAAGAAAGACCGAAATTACCGAAGAGGTTAAAACTATTTATTTAGGAGGAGGAACACCATCGATAATTGAAACTTCAGATATAAAAAAGATATTTGACTCTATTTACAAGAACTATTCTGTATCACCCAGTCCAGAAGTTACAATTGAAGCAAATCCTGATGATATTACAATTGAGAAATTAGCAGAATTAAGACAAACACCTATTAATAGGTTTAGTGTAGGAATTCAAACTTTTCACGAAAAGGATTTGAAATTCATGAATAGAGCTCACAACAAATCTCAAGCAGATAATTGTATTCCTATGATTCAAAATGCAGGGTTTGATAATATTACTATCGATTTGATTTACGGAGTCCCAAATCAAACTAACGAAGAATGGCTTTACAATTTAGATAGAGCTTTCGAACTGAATGTTCCGCATATTTCTGCGTATGCACTTACTGTAGAAGAAAAAACACCTTTGAGTAAATTAATTCAGAGCGGTAAATATCCTAATGTTTCCGACGAAAAAGCCTTTGAAGATTTCAAAACACTTATTTCTAAAACAAAAGAACAAGGATTTGTTCAGTATGAGATCTCTAATTTTGGTAAAGATGGTTATTTTTCAAAACACAACTCTTCTTATTGGAAAGGCGATCAGTATTTAGGAGTAGGTCCATCGGCACATTCTTTTAATGGAGTAGAGCGTAGATGGAATCTAGCAAATAATAAGATGTATCTAGAAGGTATAAATTCTAATAAATACTTCGAGAAAGAATCACTTACAGAAGCAGATACCTTCAATGAGTATTTAATGACGGGTTTGAGGACAATTTGGGGAGTATCACTACAAAAGATAAGCTCAGATTTTCATCCGAGCTTTATCACTAATTTTGTTAATACCATAAATAACTTACAGCAAGAGGGTATTGTAGTTGTAAATGGTGATATTGTAACTATTGCTGAAAATTCAAAATTCCAAACAGATGGAATAACATCCGAATTATTTGTTGTAAATAATTAACTAGCGTTAGCAATACGGCTTTCAGCAGGGATGTTTTTATTTCTGCTTTTCCAATCAAGCACAAAGCTGTATACTTCCTTTTGTTTATCAATGTCAATAATTATTATAAATACAAATTCATCTTCAACTGTACTTTCGTCATAATATGCATTTAGCATGTATTGCTTTCCATCGTCATCTTTTACAATTGTTTTTTCATAGCAATTTCCCCTACCTAAATAAGTTACTTTTTCGAAATGCACAATTGTGTCTGATTTAATGTAATAGAAATCGTTGTGTTTTGCTACGTAGTATTCCTCTTTCGTAGAGATAAAACTATAGTAGTCGCCATTTTCTGAATTAGAATCAGAATACTTTATTACTTTAAAAGTATCGTGGGTACACGAAGTAAACATAAGCATAGTAATGCCTACTATCAATAAATTTTTCATTTGGTTGTGGTTGTTTTGTGAATTCAAATAATTGAACTACACTAAGTTATGAAAAAATTTAATTATAAAGTAATATTTTTCCTACATCTTTATTTTTTAATTCAGAGATAAGTATTTACTAGTGTTAAGAGGTTTTTAGAATTTAGTAATAAGGTATACTACAGATAAAACTACCATTGCTAAAAGACCAAACCATGCAGTAATTTCCATAAACTTCTTAGGTTTATGTTCGTTTGGGAAATCCTTGGTAGTTACTATCCTTAGATTTAGATATCCTAATATAGGAGCAGTAAGAAAAGATAGGGTAGTAGCAAGATCAACCATTTGCCTCATATTTTGCATAAAAAAGTAAATTACAACTATTGTTCCAGCTACAACCAATATAATCCACAAATAGTATTTCACTTTTTTTTCAGATAAATCCAGTAGCTTCACAGTATCTCCTAAAACTCTCGGATACGCATCCATAACACTCAAGTTGGTACTCAACATAGTTGTAAATGCAGCTATAGCAATTATCGGATAAGCCCAAGAACCTATGCTTTCTGTATAAATACCGAGTAGTTGATTTGCAAAAGCTCCTCCACCAGCGGCCAGTTCAATATCCGAATTATAAAGAGTCATACTCCCTAGTACAACAAATAATACAGCCAGAATAGCAGTTCCCCAATAACCTACTTTAAAATCGAAAAGAGTATTCCTAAGGTTAAAACCTTTGTCAGTTTTCTGTCTCTCACGTGTCCATACCGATTGCCAAACAGTTATATCCATAGGGGCAGGCATCCAACCAATCAAAGCAATTAAGAAAAATAGATGAGCAGATTGCGATAAATCCATTTCAAAAACAAACTGATTCGTTCTTGTCCAGTTTAGATCTAATGCCAGAATTGCGGCGACCAAACTAGTAATTGCAAGTGAAATTATAATCACCTTCATCATCTTGTCTAGTAGAGAATACTTCCCTATTATCAAGATAATCCCAACAGATACCAATAAGAAAGTAGATATTAAAGGAATTGGTATTTCTAGTCCAAGAATTTCTTTAGCCAAACCAGATGTAACAGTAACTATTGCAGCTTGTATCACAAACATAGTAGAAACAGTGAGTACCAAGAACATCCACAAAGCCCAATTACCCATTTCTTTATAGGCTTCCAAAATCGATTTCCGTTTTACAGCAGTGTATCTACTTGCAAATTCAAAGAAAGGATATTTTACAGCATTAGTTGCAAGTATTATTAAAACCATCCAAAGCCCGTAGTTTGCACCAGCCCTTGTAGATTGCACTAAATGAGATACTCCTACCGCAGCACCAGCATATAATAAACCAGGGCCAAGATTTTTCAAGCTAAATTTTTTCACTTCTTTCAATTTAATTTTGATGCCGAAGATATAATACTTGAAATTATCCCACAAAAAAAAGGCATCTCCATATGGAAATACCTTTTTAAACTAAACCAAAATCTTACTATGAATCTTTTGCATTCATGAATTACATAAATGCTATTCGCTTTAATAAAACTCACTTTACTGCTCTGTGAGGAAATAAAAGATCTACTAATCCCTTTTATTGTTCTACAAATGTGCGAAGTATATACCTTTCTCCAAACAATTACTGATAAGACATGGTTTTATACTGATAAGTCTTACTAATACAGATTATATGTTTTATCATTATGCGCCTCATCCCGCTATCCGCTTATACTCCTCGGCGTTAGCCATATTCATAAAAGTATTGCAAAGGTCTCTTTCAAAAAAGAAAGAGCCATTGCAATACTTTATTCATTATGTCTATCACCTGCGGGGTAACACTACTATCGGGGGCGTACCATCACGTTAGACATCGTATAGTCACAGACCTACGATAGTCGGTTTGCAAAAACACACACGTATATTACCATCATCACGAATCCTATAAAAGGGAC
>JADGDT010000128.1 GCA_016744755.1 Ichthyobacteriaceae bacterium
GCATTTGTTGATAAATCGCCTTCTATAATTGGGAGACTTGATCCTCTTGATTTTCCAATAACAAGTTTATTGCTACCTGTATAGTCGTACCCTGCTTGGTGTCCAATAAAAATATTGCCACTACCTGTTGAATAGTATCCAGCACCATCGCCTATTGCTGTATTTTTTTGACCTGTAGTATTTACATTTAGTGTAAAATCTCCAATGGCTACATTATATGTACCTGTAGTATTGTTTTGTAAACTAGCATACCCAAAAGCACTATTGTAAGTACCTGTACTATTTCTTCCTGAATTTTGTCCTACATAAACAGATTTACCACTACTTGATGCATCTGATAAATCATCAAGTTTTTTTACACTACCACCGCTAATTGCGTATGGCACTGCATGAAACTCTGTTGTCCCCATATTTTTGAATCCATTTCCTGTATCAACCTCAGTTTTAAGAAAATGGTTGTTGTTGCTCCAATCTATGTTGGCATAAGTACTTGTTACGGGTGTTCCATCACCAATATTTGCAATTGCAATACCGTTGGCATCTGTAGTAACAGTGTGCGTTTCTACATATTTTGTTGTAGCATCTTCTAAAATTGTAAATTTTAGGATTACAGATGTGTTTGCTAATACGTTTTCATCTTCGCTAATTACTGCTTTGTAATTTATTGAATTGCTCTGTGCTATTACAAAATTTGTGGCTATCAGCAACAGTATCAAGCATAGTAGTTTAGTTTTCATAATTAATTGAATAATTTGTTATGTCTTGTTTGCGTAAGTGATAGAGGCGACATCCTTTCTGTTGCTTTTACTGAGCTTTTTTAGCGAAGTATTTGCAACAAAAAGATATAGCCGAAAGCCTGTCTAGACCTCAAGGCTGACACTACCCTTTTTTAGGGCTATACCAAATCAATATTAAAATGCGTTGTAAAACTTTTGTCTTTTTCGTTTTATCATCTTTAAAAAATAACACCATAGCTATGGCTATGCAAAGATTTTTACAAATCGCTAAAACAAAATATACTTTAGTTTTAATAGAGCAGTTTGAAATTCATTTGGTATTACGCCCATATAATTAAATGTCTATTTTTTAGAAATTTTATAGGTTATAACTTTAGCATTCTCTAAATCGTAAACGTGAACTAAATAAGTGCCTTTGTTGTACCTACTAAGATTTATACTTGTTTTATCACTGCTAATTGTATTAGAATAGAGCTCTTTACCTGTTAAATCAAATACTCTAATTTGAGCATTAATAGTTTCAGAAAAACTTATGTTTACATAATCTACCGTTGGATTAGGAAATACTTTTACTCCTTCTATTTTGGCTAAATCCTTTATTCCTAGAGTTGCATTTAGTCCTTCTGATATAAAGCCTTCGGAAATATGAATATTACCTGTTGTGCTTTCGGCAATATTTGCTTCGCCAATGCTATAAACCATAGTTAATGTTCCATTGCTAGTGCTTTCGCCACCGCTTGAGATACTACTCTTTTCTATTGTTTGCGAAAATGCAGAAATAGTAAAAAGTAGTATTATTGATGTTAGTATATTTTTCATAATTGATGATTTAGTTTTCGTAAGTTATTTCTGCGGATCTTAAGTATATACTACTGTCACCTGGCCAAGTTCCATCTGTATTTACTACATAAATAAAGTAGTAATAACCTTCCTCAATTATATTGTTTGTACTTACTATTGTATAAAAATGTTTTATACTAGTACTTGCTCCAGAAGATATTATTTCTCCAAGGTTATAATTAGAGCCGCTAGCTAAAGGAGTTTTGTATAATATTATTCTCAAATTAGTGGCAGAGTTATCTCTCATTTTTATGCCCATACCTTTGATTTTGGCTCCAATTGGCAAGTCTATTTGTGCAGCAAATGATTTTGTGCCAGAGGTTGATGCTGAATATATTTGGGCATAATTTCTTTCTATTTCGCCGCCAGTACTAACAAATTTCATTGGAGATAAAACAATTTTCTTGCTTGTTACTTCTGAATTAATAGTTCCAGTAACGGTTAAATCACCATTTATAGAAAGAGCATTTGTTGATAAATCGCCTTCTATAATTGGGAGACTTGATCCTCTTGATTTTCCAATAACAAGTTTGTTATCTCCTGTATAATCGTACCCTGCTTGTTGTCCAATAAAAATATTGCCACTACCTGTTGAATAGTATCCAGCACCATCGCCTATTGCTGTGTTTTTTTGACCTGTTATATTTGCATTTAGTGTAAAATCTCCAAGGGCTACATTATATGTACCTGTAGTATTGCTTTGTAAACTAGCATACCCAAAAGCACTATTGTAAGTACCTGTACTATTTCTTCCTGAATTTTGTCCTACATAAACAGATTTACCACCACTTGATGCATCTGATAAATCATCAAGTTTTCTTACACTACCACCGCTAATTGCGTATGGCACTGCATGAAACTCTGTTGTACCCATATCTATAAATCCTGAACCTGTATCTACTTCTGTTTTTAGAAAATGGTTGTTGTTGCTCCATATTACATCATTAAAAGTTCCTGTAATTTCTGTTCCTTCTCCAATATTTGCTATTGCAATACCATTGGCATCTGTAGTAACAATATGTGTTTCTACATATTTTGTTGTAGCATCTTCTAGTATTGTAAATTTTAGAGTAATGGATGTATTTGTTAATACGTTTTCATCTTCGCTAATTACTGCTTTGTAATTTATTGAATTGCTTTGCGCAAATACAAGGTTTGTTGCTATAATAAATAGCATTGAGAATAGTAACTTTGTTTTCATAATTTTAGTCTTTAGGGTTTATACAATTATTAATTATTGTTCATCTTTTATAAAATACTCTATATTTATTATTAAGTACTTCTACTCTATCCTTATACATATCACTAACAGCAATTAATTGGGCAACTTGAGATTGATTTATGCTTCCATTTGATTTTTGCTCAATTATAAAAGCATCAAAATCGTCAATAGTATTTTGGAAGTTCGTGCAGTTAGAATAAAATCCAATCATTATTTTAGTTATTTCTAGGCCTTCAAGCACTGTCAAACTATCTTGATTAATATTAATAACTCTATCGCCATTTAGAGCTACAATTTCAATGTTGTCGGAATATTCGTTAACAGAGTTTACAGATCGCATAACGAAATCAAGTATTTCAGGATCATCACTTAACTCAGATATATTTTCAATATTTATTGGTGGAATAAAGTTTTGATTCCTATCCTCTTTCTTCGAACACGAACTGATATTACAAGAAATCAAAATGAATAATATTATTCTAACTATTTTCATGATTCTATTTTTTTTGATTAGCTATATTACATAAATCAATGGTCTAGCTTATTTCACATATTTAGCCATCTCCTTTGTCATCTTATAAGCCTGATTTATTTCTTCTTCGGATATATTGGGTTCTTCTTTCTTTATCATTTTTTTAAAATCAGAATAAGGCATATTTGCTATTTTTTTTACTTGATCTTTTTCTTCTTTACTCATTTGACTTGCAGACGCACTCATAACTCCTTCCATATTTCCATCCATAGCATCCTGTATCATCTGTTTTTCTTCATTAGTCATATCAGGATTGCTAGCACCAAAAGCTTGTTCTAAACCTACATTATTATCCGAACTGGTGGTAACTTCAATATCTTCAATCTCTATTCCTCTAGGTACTTCAAATTTGCTTGAAGGAATACTAATATCAATTTTTACACTAACTGCTACCTCTACAATACTAACTCCCAAAATATTGGTTTCGCTTTTAAGTGCTAAACTCTTCCAAACCCAAATCCTACCTAAATCCCCTTTCCATATTTCACATTTTTTACCCGCAATTATTTCTGTTTTTCCAGTATTTGAAAACCCTAAACTAGCCATAGCATCTCTTCCTAGTTTATCGTAATCAGATCCATTGGTATTTGCATACGATTCGTATACTGGGTTCTTTGTTGTAGATGCAGTTTTGCTTTTATAGTCAATAGAAATAAGCTTTGGACCTATTAAAATCACTCCTTTATTTTCCTTGTTGGTAAACCCAAACACTTTTACTTCTGTCTCTGTAAAATCGGCCTGTTTATAGCCATACTGATCTATATATTTTATATGAGTTCCATTAGCATTCCCTTCTTGCTGATACTCTACTATTCCTGATTTGAAGGGGAATACTTTATAGTTTGCTTTTTGTGCGTAAGTGTTGATACTTATAATAGTTGATGCGATAATAATTGCTAGTTTTTTCATAAGTACATTTGTTTATTTAATTATTAGTTTGTTTACAGCATTACCTTCATCTGTTTGTGTATAGATGAAATATGTGCCTTTAGGATATTCCTTTATGTTTATTGTAGTTGTGTTTTCAGAGAAAGTATTTATGATATTCCCCGAAAGATTATAGATTGTTATTTCCTTTATTTTTTTGAAAGTATTGATATTGACTATATCTGAAGCCGGATTAGGATAGATATTTAATTTTATAGATACATCAAAACTTTCTACAGAAAGAGCATTACATGCATCTTCGTCTATTACGAATGATGATGTGTTATCTATATCTATAAAATTTGAATTACAGTAATCAACATCATCAGTATAAATACATTTTAGATCTAGATTATTTGTAACATCTAAGGTTTCAATGTTTGTATAGTCTATGTTTCTCAAATCTAAAGATGTAAGCTCACAATTATTAGCTATAAGTTCTCTCATATAATTATTGTGACTCAAGTCTAATGACGATATACTATTATCGTCGCAGTACAAATATCTCAATAATGTATTATTTGTTACATCTAGCTCAGATATCGACGTAACAGAACAATTAATAAACCATAATTGTGGATTGTCGGATACATCTATACTAGCCAAAACTGGGTTCATAGAACAGTTAAGAGTTCTTAGATAAATATTATTGCTTAAATTGATTGTAGAAATATAGTTTCGGCTAAATGATAATTCTTCAAGTTTATCAAACTCTTCTATTCCTGTCAGGTCACGTATTTTAAGATTCTCAACAACCAATTCGGTTATATCCATAATATCGTGTTTCAATACCTTCCCATCAGCAACATCATCAATACCCTTTTCTATCAATGCATTTTCAAATTTACTATCGGGTATATCTACCCACGTACTCCATGAGTTACACTCATCCTCGTCAAGCACATAGTGAGTTTGACTATCTATGTTTGTAAATCTGGGTTCATAATGATCTTTATCACTTACATATATACAGGTTAGGTCTGGATTATTACGTGTGTCAAATGGTCTTGGGTACGAGTACTCATCAATATAAATATTCCTTAGGTCTAACTCTGTAAGTTTGTTATCGTTGCAATACAAGTAATATATTGGATTGTTGTACGATTGATTTGTAAGATTCAATTCTGTAATTTCGTTGTGCGAACAATAAATATTATATAATGCACTAAAACGCTCTAAGTCTAGGCTCTTAATTTTATTAGTATCGCATCTTAGGCTTGTAAAATACCAAGCGCTAACATTATCAAGATTAAGAGTTGAAATCTCGTTATTTCTACAATTTAGGCTTTTCAAATTCTCAGGAAGGACATCTATTGAAGTAAGTTCATTGCTATTACAACTCAAATCCTGAATCTTACTGTCAGTAGTAATGGTAAGCGATGTAATTTCATTATTGCTACAGTCAAGAGTGTATAAATTATTAATATCGTTTAGCACAGTAAGTTTATTGTTTTTACACGAAAGATAACTTAGGTTGAAAGGACTTATGTTTAGAGATGTTAAGTCGTTATTATCTATGATAAGGTTTTCTATAGAACCCGAATTTGCGACAGTTAGATTTACACCTGTATTGTTAGATATATCTAATTTGGTTGCTCTAAATCCGTTTATTGCAAAACTTGTAAGATTATTCTTGCTACAGTATAAACTATTTACAGAACCCAATTTTGGAGATATTGTAAAACTTGTTAAGTTATTTCTAGAGCAGTCTATTAATTCAAGATGTTTACTAGAACCATTCTCTCTGTAAGATATATTAAAATCAAAGCTTGTTAAGTTATTATCATTAACCGTAAATTTATATAAAGACCTATTGTTAGCCAATGTTACAGATGTAAGCTCGTTGTAACCTAAATATGCATAAAACAGTTCTACATAATCTGTTAAATCAATATTTGTAATTTTGTTATGCTCTATGTTAATATCTCCTAGAATATCCTTACAACTAGGATTAAGCAATAAGTTATCTATCTCGTTAAAAGAGATATCTAGTTTAGATAAAAGAGATTGGCTAGATAAATCGAGAGTACCTGTTAATAAATTATTATCAATTTCAACAAATGCTAGTTTTATATTTTGTGTAATGTCTATTGAAGCAAGTTGATTATCTCCAAATTTCAACACTTCTAAATCCAGTGCATTTGTTAAATTAACAGTAGAAATTTTATTGTGTTCTAAATTTACTTCTATCAATTTAGTGTTATTAGATAAATCTATACTTTCTATTGTATTATAACTAGCGTCTAATTCCTCTAAATTAATAAGCCCCGTAATATCAACAATAGTTAAATAACCTATTGAGTTTACTAAATTATTGGAGATATTTAATTCTTTTAGAGCTACAAAATCATTAATCCCTGTTAAATCAAGCACTTGCTTTTGTCTAAGATTAAGAGTTGTAATTGTATTTATGTTAGATGTAAGTACATTATTATCTAGTACATCATCGTAGCCTTGGCTTATTAAATATTGTTCGAAGTTATCGTCAGGAACGTAAGTGTTTTGCCCAAATGTATTTAATGATATTAAGATAAAAATAATAGGTAAATAGATTTTATTCATAGCTATTTTGATTTTTGTTTAGTTCAAAAATACTCTTATATGTATACTTAACTGTAGTACTTATGGTTAAAAGTGAGTAGTACCAAAGTATGATTTATTGTATTTTAACCTTGATTTACAAGTGTATCCCTTAGAACTTTACAAGTTCAACTCTACGATTGTTTACTGTACCTTCGGCAGTGGAATTTGAATCGATAGGTTTGCTTTATCCAAAACTATTGTACTTAAATCTTTCATTAGATATTACCATTGACATCAATAGATTCATTACTGAATTTCCTCTTGCTTTAGATAATTTAAGGTTGGTAGTATTATCAACATCTGTATGACCTTCTACACTAAAATTTAATTCAGTTTTCTTTTTTATAGCTCCACAACAACTATCAGTAAATAATCAATATTTTTAATTAAATTTGAAAAGAGTACAACAAACTAGTACCTAGATTATAGAGTAATCAAACTATTTATTCCAAAAAAAACATGGCACATTACATCTTATCACTCGACCAAGGAACAACAAGTTCTAGATCGCTTTTAATAAATAAAAAGGGAGAAATAAAAGCTGTTGCCCAAAAAGAATTTACGCAAATATTCCCTAAGTCAGGTTGGGTAGAACACGACCCGAACGAGATATGGTCGTCTCAGGCTTCAACAATAGCTGAGGTAATATCTAAATTCGATGTAAATGGTACAAACATCACAGGAATAGGAATTACAAATCAGCGCGAAACAACAATAGTTTGGGACAGAGCTACAGGGAAACCTGTTTACAACGCCATTGTTTGGCAAGACAGGAGAACATCCGATTATTGTGATAGCTTAAAAGCAGATGGACACGAAGATATTATCAGAAATAAAACAGGTCTAGTTGTAGACTCATACTTTAGTGCTACAAAAATAAGATGGATACTAAACAATGTTGAAGGAGTAAGAGAAAGAGCAGAAAGAGGAGAGCTTGCTTTTGGAACAGTTGATACATGGCTAGTTTGGAAACTTACACAAGGAAGAACCCACGTAACAGATGTAAGTAATGCTAGTAGAACAATGCTTTACAATATCAATACTTTGCAATGGGACGACGAATTAATTGGGTTGTTCGATATTCCAAAATCTATGTTACCCGAAGTCAAATCGTCGAGCGAAATTTACGATCACACAAACACTACAATCTTCGCATCTAAAGTACCAATTGCCGGAATAGCTGGCGATCAACAAGCTGCCATGTTTGGGCAAATGTGTACAGAAAAAGGAATGGTAAAAAGTACTTATGGCACTGGCTGTTTCTTGCTACTAAACACTGGTCAAAAACCATTTATTTCTGAAAATAATCTACTTACAACCATTGCATGGCAATTGAATGGAAAAACTACTTATGCCCTCGAAGGAAGTATTTTTATTGCAGGAGCAGTAGTTCAATGGTTAAGAGATGGCTTAGGAATAATAGAAAATGCTAGAGATGTGGAAGCTCTAGCTACCTCTGTAGAAGACAATGGCGATGTATATTTTGTACCTGCACTTACCGGCATGGGAGCACCGTATTGGGATCAATACGCAAGAGGAACTATTGTAGGTATAAGTAGAGGAACTACAAAAGGACATATAGCTAGAGCTTCTCTTGAAGGTATAGCTTACCAAACAATGGAGATTCTAGAAGCTATGAACCAAGATACTAATCTAGAACACAAAGAGATTAGAGTTGACGGAGGAGCATCGATGAATAATTTCTTGATGAGCTTTCTATCAGATATTTTAAAAGT
>JADGDT010000129.1:0-2472 GCA_016744755.1 Ichthyobacteriaceae bacterium
GAAGAAGCTTTAAGGAAAGAAAAGATTTTCAGAAAGCATTTAAACCATTCTGCAATTAAAGAAATTAGAGGTATTGGATTAATGCTGGCTCCAATATTCCGAGACCCTGAGTTCCCAGCTAGACTAATGGGTAAGTTATTGAGCAAAGGAATTATTACATTTTTACTCCTATTTGAAAAGAGAGCATTGAGAATTTCTCCTCCACTTACTATTTCTGATGAAGAAATTATTTATGCTTGTAGGGTGATAAATGAAACTATTGAGGAGATAATATAGTTTCAAGACAAAAAAATATCGATAACTTAATGGCTATCGATATTCTTATTTTCATTATTAGCAAAAATTAATCTTCGTTATAAATAATTTCAGTTGTTATTTCCGATGATTGTTTTAGCATGTAAAAAACACCACAATATTTATCTCTCGATAAGTGACAAGCTTTCTCTAGTTTTGCATGATCTAGATTTTTACCTGTAAATACCCATTGCAAATGGATGTGTGTAATCCACTTTGGATGCTCTTCTCTAACTGTACCTTCTACCACTACTTTAAATGAATCTAAATCCACTCTCATTTTTTTTGAAAGAGAAATAACATCCATAGCAGTACATCCAGCAAGAGCCTCTAGCATTAAAGGTTTTGGAGTCATACCTTTTCCTTGTCCTCCTACTGCTGCTCCAGCATCTAACACTAATTTATGACCATCTATTTCAGACTCGAAAGACATTCCTTCCGTCCATCTTGTTTCTAATTTCATTACAGACATATCGTATATATTAATTTCAATTTATAAATTTATCGATGGCAAATATATAAAATTATACAACCATAATTTTAAATGTTTTTTTTAATCGTTCCACTCCGATGTAAAATGCAATTTAACGGTTGGAAACTTTTGTTGAGTCATTTGTATAGTAAAAGGTGAATCTGCTAAAAACACTAATTGACCACGTTTGTCTTTTGCCAAGTAACGATGTTTAACACGTTTAAATTCTTTAAACTCATTGTTAAATTCATCTTCAGCCTCTACCCAACATGCTTTGTGTACTTGTATTGGTTCGTAGGTACATTTTGCTGTGTACTCGTGCTCTAATCTATACTGAATTACTTCGTACTGTAAAGCTCCAACTGTACCAATAACTTTACGTCCGTTAAGATCTAAAGTAAATAATTGTGCTACACCTTCATCCATCAATTGATCAATTCCTTTCGATAACTGCTTCGATTTCATAGGATCAGCATTATTCACATAACGGAAATGCTCTGGCGAAAATGCAGGTATTCCTTTGAAATGTAATAACTCTCCCTCTGTAAGTGTATCTCCAATTTTGAAATTACCCGTATCGTGCAAACCAACTATGTCTCCAGGAAACGATTCATCAACAATTTCTTTTTTATCAGCAAAAAAAGCATTTGGAGATGAAAACTTCATTTTTTTACCGTTACGTACATGTAAGTAGGGAGTATTTCTTTTAAAAGTACCAGATACTATTTTTATAAAAGCTAGTCTATCTCTGTGTTTAGGATCCATATTTGCATGAATCTTAAATACGAAACCAGTAAATTTTTCTTCCTTTGAATCTACTAATCTTTCTTCTGATTTCTTTGGTTGTGGAGTTGGTGCAATTTCAATAAATGCATCCAAAAGTTCGCGTACCCCAAAATTATTCAATGCAGAACCGAAGAAAACTGGTTGCTGATTACCTGCTAAATATTCATCGTAATCATACTCAGGATAAACCCCTTCTAGTAAATCTAATTCTTCTCTAAGCTCTTCAGCATAATTCTCACCTATAAGATCGTCAAGCATAGTATCAGCAAGGTCTTTTATCTCAATAGTTTTTTCTACAGCTTGTTTTTTATGACCCGAAAAAAGATTTATATTTTTCTCCCAACGGTTATATATTCCTTTTAAATCAGCACCAATACCTATAGGCCAACTAAGCGGAATAAGACTTAATCCTAGTTTCTCTTCTATTTCGTCAAGAAGTCCAAAAGCATCTTTACCTTCTCTATCCAGTTTGTTTATGAAAACCATCATAGGTATGTTTCTCATTCTACAAACTTTTACAAGCTTCTCTGTTTGTTCCTCTACCCCTTTTGCAACGTCAACAACAACTATTACACTATCAACAGCCGTAAGAGTACGGAAAGTGTCCTCTGCAAAATCTTTATGTCCAGGAGTATCAAGAATATTAATTTTTGTTCCCTTGTATTCGAAAGCAAGTACAGAGGTAGCAACAGAAATTCCCCTTTGACGTTCTATTTCCATAAAATCGGAAGCTGCTCCCTTTTTGATTTTGTTAGATTTTACCGCTCCAGCTTCCTGTATTGCACCACCAAAAAGCAACAACTTTTCAGTAAGTGTAGTTTTTCCAGCATCGGGATGCGATATAATTCCAAAAGTTCTTCTTCTCTGTATTTCTTCAATAAATCCCATGTAATCAAATATATTTTGCTTTTGCCTAGTAT
>JADGDT010000129.1:2572-8531 GCA_016744755.1 Ichthyobacteriaceae bacterium
TATATTTTGCTTTTGCCTAGTATTTAAGCGGCTGCAAATGTAATGAATTTTGATTACTTAATTGTTTGAGATTTTACTAGAGTTGATTATTTTTTTTACTAAGCCAAACTCTGTAACCTTAAATTGTTTTTAAATCAAAAAAAGGCTTCAGCAGTATCTACAACATAAAACTGATAATAAGGGAATGTATATAATAATGGTTATACTGTTCTTTTAATGGGTTATAGCTTAATAGGTTAAAAGGTTACTAGCTTGTAACCTTTTAACCTAATTTATTTAGTTATATAAAATGGAGTAATTTTTCCATTACCATTAAATTAGTGGTACCATAATAATTTAGGTATGCGACTCTACGAAGTTTATATATCACGATTATCACGCAGTCACAACGTCATAGTACATCCTCTTCACCCCTAAATACTCCTACTCTTAAAAACCATCATCTTTTCTCTTGTCATCTCATGCATTGAGTATTGTATTCCTCCCATACCAATTCCCGAAGAATCTCTTCCACCAAACGGCATCCAATCTACTCTAAAAGCTGTGTGATCGTTAACCATTACCGCAGTTGCATTTAGTTTTTTTACTGAATCGAAAGCTATATCCAAATTTTTAGTAAACACTGATGCTTGGAAATGCACATCTAATGAGTTTGCAATTTCTATCGCTTTTTCTCTATCGGAATACGAATACAAACAGACAACAGGTCCAAAAATTTCTAATGTAGAAACCTTAGCATCAGCTGGTGGATTTAATAAAACAGTAGGTTGATAACATGTATCGGAAATACGTTTCCCTCCTGTTAAAAGTTTTGCCCCTCCTTCTACAGCTTCATTAACCCACAACTCTACTCTATCTACTTCTTTTGGAGATATAAGTGGTCCAACTTCTGTATTCTCATCCATTTGATTTCCTACAACAAGTTTCGATGCTAAATCGGCTAATTCATCGGCAAGCTTATCTATAATATCACTGTGAGCAAAAACTCTTTGTACCGAAACACATACCTGACCTGCATGATAGAATCCTCCTTTTGCTAATAATGGCAACATTTCATCAAAATCAGCATCTTTTTCTACAATCACTGGTGCTACACCTCCATGTTCTAAAGCACACCTTGTTCCAGGTGATAATTTTGATTTTAAATACCATCCCACTTTTGCAGATCCTATAAATGTTAAATAGTTTACTCTTGGATCAGATACTAAAAGCTCTGCAACTTCATTTTTACAAACAACTGGCTGACACCAACCTTCTGGTAATCCTGCCTCAGTAAGAATATCTGCAAATGCCAAACACGATAATGGAGTGCTTGATGCAGGTTTTATTATTACAGGACATCCTGCTGCAATAGCCGTAACAGTTTGATGAATAATTAGATTCAATGGATGGTTAAATGCGCTAATGGCATAAACAACTCCAATAGGCTCTCTTGTAGTAAAAGCCAATCTGTTTTCCGATGCTTTAGTCAGTCCCATAGGAATTTGTTCTCCTTTGAGCTGCGAAATATGTTCGGAAGCAAGTTTTACTCCGTTTATAGCTCGTAGAACTTCTACTTTAGAATCTATATATGGCTTTCCTCCTTCTTGTGCTGCAGTTTTTGTTAACTCTTCAATTCTAGTTTCCATTATTGCAATGGTTCTCTCTAAAATTGCAATTCTCTCATGCGCTGGTATCCATTTAGATTGATTTTGAAATAAGTCGTAAGCTACCTCTAGTGCTTTTTCAACAACTTCTTTTCCAACAAATGGTATTTCTTTTATTAAACTCTGATCGTATGGGGATAATACTTTTAGCATCTTTTATTTTTTTTTAAATTGAAATTTTTTTTATTATTTTAGTGTATTCAATGAGCTATTATTTATTTTTGATTAATCAATTTATCTAATTGGGTACCATTATTTGTGTGGAACTTCTAATTTAGAATACTCGTCATATTGAACGTGATTGGTGAGCGTAGCCGAACCAGAATTACCTTAATGAAACCAAAGGTAATGTAGTCTAAATATCTATAGCAACAGTGGTAACACAGTGTAAACTATTAAAATAGATCACATTCGGCTCTGGTTCGGCTATGCTCGCCTAGACGTGAGGCTGGTTGAGGTATCTACTAGAATATCTGAAAATTATTTTATTTAACAAGCGAATTATTGGTATTTTATTGATTTTAATATACTAAAAGTCTGAGTAGAATGGATAAGCTTACAATTTTAACTTTTATCTAAAATATTATATTCAGTTTTAAATTCATGTAACCTAAAATCAAACCTCAGTTATTAATTGGTATTATCATAATTGTTGATACATTAGCTTCACCATGAAAAAACTTATATTTATAGTAATTTCCTTATTAATATTCACTAATATTAATGCTACTCCTTGGAGTAAGAATAAAGATAATCTCGCAAAGATTAATCTATTCATTTTATCTAATAATTTAGATTCTGCCAGAATACTACTTCCTTCTTTAAAAATTAATACAAACTCGGAATATACTTTATTCCTGAAAAAAATTCTCAACTCAAACACAGCAATGTCCTATAATGATTTGTTTATTTTTACAGAGCAAATAATGAGTAATAGTGATTACAATACAGAACTTCAAATATTTCTATCAAAGAACTTACACGAGCCACAAAACACATCTGTTATTGATATTGATTTTGTAAAAGCAAAATGGTTGCAAATTTCTTTTTTAACTGATGCTGTTTTAATGGGAGAAGCACAAACAGAGTATGAGAATTTAGATAAATATATAACTCAGTTTAATAAAACTGATCTTAATTATTTAAGAGCTGATTTTTATAAAAACACATACTCAATAGTACTAGAGCTAATTAAACAAGATATAGATAAAGGGGCTGAATTATGTTTGAAAAATAAAGCCATTGCATCAGAATTAAATGATACAACATTAATGATTATTTCAAATTATTATTATTTAGATATGTTAATGCTGAAAGGCGATTTAAATGGCTACATTGAGTTAACTGAGAAAAATATATTTTTAGATAAAAAGCTAAAAAAAAGGACATCATATTATTTAGGTAACTTATGTAAACTTACTGATGCTTATTTGTACAAAGGAGATAGTGACGATAAAGTATATGAGCTATTAGATGAAATTTACAATAAGTCTAAAGAAATAAGTTTTTCGTATTATATTCAATATGTTGGTAATTTAGCTGATAACGATTCTAAAACCAAAGAAATTTATAACCGTTTTGGTGTTGATAACTTATTGAGTTTATGCGATACAGTTTCAATACAAGCAAAGGGTAAGTTAGTACCTAATGAGTATTATCAACTACTAAGGTTAAATGCTTTAACTCTGTTTAAGAAGAAACACTATATAGAAGCTTTTAATAGACAAAACGAAAGCATAGGCTTAATAAAAAAAATATACTCAGTAGATTTATCAGAAGCATTATCAAAAAATAAAATTTTAAGATTTGAAGATAAGAAAAACTACGAAATAGCCATTGTAGAGGAAAGATCTAAACTTTACGTATATATACTAATACTGTTAATTATAATGATTTTTGGTACAATTGTATCTATGTACATACAGTTTAAAAATAACTTAAAACTAAAAGAGTTAAGTTATTTTAAAAATGACATGCTAGGCATGATAGTTCACGACCTAAAAAACCCACTAAACACAATAGTAAATATTGATACTACAAGTGTTACTAAACGAGAATTTACAAGAGTTAAAAATACGGGTAAACAAATGTTAAACCTAGTTTTAAATATACTAGAACTAAGCAAGTATGAAAGTGCTAAAATTAATTTAAAAAAGAAATCGGTTAGTTTAAAAAGCATATTAAACCCTGCCTTAGATGATGTAAAATATCTTGCTCATCAGAAAAATATAAATATTAAAAATGAAATTGATTCTCAAATTTACTTGTTAGTAGATAAAGGAATAATTAAAAGAGTATTTATTAATTTACTTGCAAATGCAATAAAATATTCTGAGCAAAATAAAGAGGTTATAATTAGTACGGAAAAATTAGAAGGCAATAAAATCAAAATTACAGTAACTGACTACGGAGAGGGTATTCCCAAAGAATATTTGAATCAAGTATTTCATAAATTCCGACAGGTAAACGCAAAAAAATCTGGAAGTGTAATATCTACAGGCTTAGGTTTGGCTTTTTGTAAAATGGCAGTTGAGTCTCATAAAGGGAAAATAGGTGTTTCGTCAATACTAGGTAAAGGAAGTTCTTTTTGGATAATACTATCTTTTACAGAAGGGGAATTTATTACTTCGGAAGAGGTACTAGAAATAGAAACAAATTCTACAGAACTTGTACTGTCAGATGAAGAAAAAGAACTTTTATATCCTTACATTACACAACTAAAAGAGCTTAATATATTTGCTGTAACAGATGTAGAAAATATAATAAAAGATATAAAAAGACACAACATACCTAATTTAACAGCTTGGGCAGAACAAATTGAAATTTGTATTGAAACTTATAATAAAGAAAAATATACCAAACTTGTAAATTCATGAAAATTCCAAAGATTTTAATTGTTGATGATATTCCAGAAAACTTAAAGGCTATAATTTCGATATTGAAAAATACATCTTTAAAGTATAGTTTGTTTCAGGCTATTAGTGGCTCTGATGCACTAGAAATTATTGAGAGTACAGATATAGATTTAATTATTACCGATTGGGATATGCCAATAATAGACGGTATTGAATTGATAAAACGAGTAAAGGCTAACCCTACCAAAAAAGATATTCCTGTAATTATTGCAACAGGGACTATGATAACATCAGAAGATTTAAAAACAGCACTTAATGCAGGAGCAATAGATTATGTAAGAAAACCCATTGATCCAATAGAGCTTTTTGCAAGAATACAGTCTATTTTAAAAATATCGGAATATCACAAACAAATATTAGATCTAAAGGATAAAGAACTTACCGAAAGCTCTCTTTTTCTTGTTAAAAATAACAAGTTTAACTCTATTATTTCTAGTCAATTGAAATCTGTTAAATGTGTATCTCCTAAAGATAATAAGCTTATTGAAAGTGTTATTTACGAAGTTGACAAGAAAGTTAAAGCAGATAGTTGGCAAAGATTTAACCTTGCATTCGAATCGGTAAATAAAGAGTTTACTGAGAAAATAACAATTGCATTTCCTTCGCTTTCCGACTCCGAACTTAAACTAGTTACTCTTATTAAATTAGGAATGAAAACAAAAGAGATAGCAGATGTACTATATAAAACCCCTGATAGTGTTAAAGTTGCACGATACCGTGTTCGTAAAAAACTAGGACTTTTACAAGAACAAAGCCTTTATGTATTTATTACTACTTTTTAAAATAATTAGATTTTATTAATTATAGCTCGTAGCGTTGCATAACTACGAGTGTCATATAAGGGTAAAAGCTTTTTGCTTTGTCTTTTTTTTGTTTTGCCCCTTCCCTAATACTTCGGCAAGCTCAGTAACCGAGGGAGCCAAAAAGACCTAGACCAATATTATGACATTCAATGGTTTCTCCTTAACTAAACGGTATTGCCCCGTAGTACACTTATTTGATTTTTTAATCATATATACTTCCACAAACCAAACACAGGTAAGATTAAATCTTCTAGTTTGTAATAAATACCTCATATAGCATTACGTGTTACCATCAAACAGCACAAAATACATGTTACCTTTTGATTACCTTTTGCTTATTTGATATTAGAAAAATAAATATTTAGTGTAATATATTTACCTCATTATTTAATTAATATCAAAAAATATTATAAGAAAAATTTTTGCGTTTTTAGTAATGCTAATATTTGTAGCAACAACAACATTAGGTAGAACAATAACTACACAAGAAATTTATAATAATACACACAAGTTTGATTTAAGCAATAAATCTAAAGGAATATATTTTATTGAATTTAAGAATGAGGAAGAGACAAAAGTCTCTAAGATATTAGTA
>JADGDT010000130.1 GCA_016744755.1 Ichthyobacteriaceae bacterium
CGTAAGGTTAAGCTTCCAAGCCCATCGCTGCGATTTGAAATAATATTATCAATTTGTGCAATTATAATAAAGTCGTAAGGGAGATTAGGTAATTTCCTGCCTTTTAATTGGTTTGAAGAAATAAGAATAGACCCATCATTGGCAATAAGAGCTTCACAAGTGGTAAAGAATACACTGTTAATACCTGATTTGTCAGAATATGTAATGTCTATTTCTTTTAGTAGTTCATTTATCACTCCATCAAACGAAAGTGCTCCACTCCAATCATTTTCAGATATTATTTCTTTAATTGTGTCTAATACTTCTTGATGATTTAGGCAGTAAATAAACTTGCCTCCAGTGTTTGTGAAATTCTCAGCGAATTTTTCATCTAATGGGATGTTAATCTCTTCATTTCTGAAATTATCAATAGGAATATTCTCTATCTTTTTTTCAAGAACTAAGTCTTCATCCTTTATACCTAATAATTTTTTAAAGAAACTTTTCAACCTAAAAAACGATTAATTAAATAATAAAAACGAAACAAAATAGAATTGTATGTTTAATTTTAGTACATAAATTATATAAAGTCTAAACCTATATAAAGGCTACCTAATTGAATAGGTAGCCTTTATGTTTTGTTTGCTACAAGCAATTCTTAATTGTAAATATAAGAATTTGTATGACTAATCTATTAATTAGAGTCAGAAACTTCTGTAGCAGGAGTGTCGGACTTATCAATAGTTGTATCTTCATCTTTTTTGATGTCGATAGATTCATCAATTAACCTATTTTTATCGTGAGGTCTATGTCCAAATATTTTAAGAAGATTCTCTTTAAATATAACTTCGTCCTTAAGTAATGCTTCTGCTAATAAATTTAGCTTATCAACATTATTTGTAATTATATCTAAGGCTCTTTCATACTGAATATTGATAATGTTATTAATTTCCATATCAATAATTTGAGCCGTAGCCTCGCTGTAAGGTTTAGTAAAGTTGTATTCTCCCTGACCGCTAGAATCGTAATAAGTTATATTTCCAATCTTATCGTTCAATCCGTAAACAGTAACTAAAGCACGTGCTTGTTTTGTTACTTTCTCAAGATCGTTAAGTGCACCAGTAGATACTTTACCGAAAACAACTTGCTCTGCAGCTCTACCTGCAAGAGTAGCACACATCTCATCAAGTATTTGCTCTTCGGTAGTTATCTGTCGCTCTTCTGGTAAATACCAAGCAGCTCCTAACGATTGCCCACGAGGAACAATAGTTACTTTAACTAGGGGAGCAGCATGCTCTAATAACCAACTAACAGTTGCATGACCTGATTCGTGGTATGCAATGGTTTTCTTTTCTTGGGGTGTGATTATTTTATTCTTTTTCTCAAGTCCTCCAACTATCCTATCTACAGCGTCCAAAAAGTCTTGTTTTTCAACAGCTTTTTTATTGTTACGTGCTGCAATTAATGCTGCTTCGTTACAAACATTTGCAATATCTGCTCCAGAAAAACCAGGTGTCTGTTTTGCAAGGAATTCAATATCTAAGTTTTCAACCATTTTAATAGGTTTCAAGTGTACTTTAAAAATACCTTGACGCTCATTCAAATCAGGAAGATCAACAAAAATTTGTCTGTCAAATCTACCTGCTCTAAGTAGTGCTTTATCCAAAACATCGGCTCTATTTGTAGCAGCCAAAACTATTACGTGATTATCTGTTTCAAAACCATCCATCTCGGTTAATAACTGATTAAGAGTATTCTCTCTTTCATCGTTACCACCAGTTACTTGGTTTTTTCCTCTAGCTCTACCAATTGCATCTATCTCATCGATAAAAATAATTGCAGGAGATTTTTCTTTAGCTTGTTTAAATAAATCTCTAACTCTAGAAGCTCCAACACCTACAAACATCTCTACAAAATCGGATCCTGAAAGAGAATAAAAAGGAACTTTAGCTTCGCCAGCTACAGCTTTGGCTAATAGGGTCTTTCCTGTTCCAGGAGGGCCTACAAGTAGCGCTCCTTTAGGTATTTTACCTCCAAGTGATGTGTATTTTTCTGGCTCTTTTAAGAAACTTACAATTTCTTCTACTTCTTCTTTTGCGCCTTCTAAACCCGCTACATTTTCGAATGTAGTTTTGACATCAGCATTCTGGTCGAATAATTTAGCTTTAGATTTTCCAATATTAAATATCTGACCTCCGCCAGCACCACCAGCACCACCAGACATTCTACGCATTATAAAAATCCAAACAGCAATCATTAAGACTATTGGGAGTAACCAACCTATAAGATCGCCCCAGACATCTTTTTGGGTGTCGTATTCAACTGTGAAATCAAGGTTGTTTGCTTGCTTTTCATTCTCAAGTTTATTCTCAAAATTTTGTAGATCACCAATCTCAAATTGGTAGTGAGGACCAGGGTTTATTCCTTCACCTATAGGAGCTGTTTTAACATCTTTATAAGACTCGTCAGTTTCTAACTTTTCCTCTTTAATGTAGATCTGAGCTATGTTTTTATTTACAATAATAATTTTTGAAACATCGTCGTTTTTCAGAAATTCATTTTCAAATTGTTGATAGCTTGTATCTTTAGGTCCCATTTGAAAGCTAGAGTAAAACTGACCAACTAGGAAGAATACTAGAATTGCTCCATATACCCAATATGGATTAAACTTACCTTTTGGTTCGTTTTTTTTGTTCTTTGAGGGATTATTAGATTTATTCAATGTTTGATATTTTTAAGGTGATTACTGATTACTTTGAAGCTTGAATTTTTGTAGTTTTTGCATCTCCCCATAATCCTTCAATATTATAGAAGTCTCTGATTGGTTTTTGGAAAACATGGACTACTACATTTATGTAATCAAGAAGTACCCATTCTGCAACTTCAGCACCTTCTACATGCCAAGGCCTTTCGCCTAATTCTCTAGAAACTTCTCTTTCAACAGCATTGGCAATAGATGATACGTGAGTGTTAGATGTACCAGAACAGATAATGAAATAATCAGTCGATTTATTTTCAATTTCTCTTAAGTCCATCAATAATATATCTTCAGACTTAATGTCTTCTATTGATTTAATAATGCTTGCAATAAGTGTATCAGTGTTTATTACTTCTTTCATCAGTGTATAATTTTTTCTTTTGTTTTAATATTTTATCAGTAAATAAATATTGCTGAATGTGTATTTCTATTGAAGAATACAGTTTTTATAATTTATAAATAATTGTAGTAGGAACAATAAATTGTAATACTTTTATGACCCACAAAGTTACTGTTTTTTATTGAGTAAATTATTTTTATTAATGTATACTTAAATTAGGTGAGAAATATATTCAAATTTGATGCCGTAAACTCTACAAATGACCTTTTGTTGAAATGGGCTGAAAATATATCTACGCCAAATGGTAGTATTATCTGGGCTTTAAGTCAATATAAAGGTAAAGGGCAACACGGCAATAGGTGGGAGTCAAATGCTGGAGAGAACCTTACATTTAGCATGCTAATACGTCATGATAGCATGTCAGTAATGGAACAGTTTATTTTTAACAAGGCAATAAGTGTAGCTCTTTTGAAATCTCTACATGTTATTTCTCCTAATTTTAAGATAAAATGGCCTAATGATATTTACCTCAATGGTAAGAAAATAGCAGGTGTACTTATTGAAAATTCTATTAAAGGTAAATACATTGATTATTCAGTAATAGGAATAGGGATTAATGTAAACCAAAGAAAGTTCCCAAAGAGTTTAGAAAATGCAGGTTCAATAATCACAGAAACAGGAGTAGAAGTAGATTTAGAAAATTTGCTTTATCAGATTGTAAATCATATTGAGTATTTCGTAAATTATATTCACCGTAAACAGTGTCGAAAAATACTTAAAATATACCTTAACAATTTATTCAGGAAAGATACAATTTCGGTATTTAAGAAAGGAGATGAAAAGTTTAACGGAATAATTAGAGGTGTTGACAAATTTGGAAGAATAAAGATTGAGCTAGAAAGCGAAGAAGTTGTTCTGTTTAATAACGGTGAGATTAAGATGATGATATAAATAAAAAGCACCTGCCATTAAGCAAGTGCTTTTGAAATTTTAATAAAACTTATAGCTTATAACTTCTCAATATTGATAGTAAGCGTTTCTATAAATTTCTTTAATGGTTTTTGAACCATCATTTTAATCATAGGATTAAAATCTCCATTAAAAGTAAGCTTCACTTCAGATGATTCTCCATTTTCGGTGATGTCAGCTTTCAATTCTACAGGAAGTTTAGAACTTGCTCCTTCTAAAATAATCTGACTATGCTCAACTTGCGATTTTTTTATCAACCTCACATCTGGCATTCCTTTTATTCCAAATACAAATGAAGTTTTGTCTGCTTCAAATTTCTGAACTTCATCGGGCATTAATTGCTCGAAGTTTTTGAATTCAGCCAAGAAATCAAAAATGTCTTTTGCTGTTTTACTTACAGTTACTTTGTTCCCTTCTATAGTCATAGTTTAATTATTTTGTTTCCATATACTAGGTGCTACTCTCCAATCTTCTAGCATCATCTGCTCGTTGTTGGCAATGTAGTTTGTGTCGTTTGCTTGCTCGAGTAAGTGTTGGTAGTCAGAAAGAGTTACTAGTTCTACATCTTTATCTACAAAAGCTTTCTCGGCAATATCGAAACCATAAGTAAAAATTGCAACCATACCCAAGACTTTGGTATCAGCAGCATGTAAAGCATCAACTGCTTTAAGGCTACTCATTCCTGTGCTGATTAAATCTTCAATTACAAGAACACTTTTACCTTTTTCAAGATGACCTTCAATCTGATTTTGACGACCATGTTTCTTTGCTTCAGGTCTGATATAAATAAATGGAAGTCCCATTTCTTCGGCAACTAAAGCGCCAATTGCAATTGCTCCCGTTGCAACTCCTGCGATAACATCTGGTCTAGCAAATTTTTTTTCTATAGCTTTGGCCATATTCTCGCGGATGAAAGTTCTTATTGCAGGGTACGATAGAGTTACTCTATTGTCGCAATAGATTGGAGATTTCCATCCCGAAGCCCATGTAAATGGCTCGTTTGGCTGTAGTTTTATTGCCTTAACTTGCAACAAAAGTTCAGCAGTTTTTTTGGCAGTTTCTTTATCTAAAATCATGATGCAAATGTACAATGTTTATGTAAATAAAAAACTACTTAGGATAGATAAAAAGTTAGATTCTAATTTTGATTTGAAAGTTAACTATTCTGGAATAATCCAACTTGAAAGTTTGATTGTAGATTTGGAAAATGAGAAATTAAACTCAGTTCTACTTGTAAATGATAATCCCGAAGGTGTTTTAGATGATTTTAATGAAATAGGAGAAGTTCGAATAGCTTCTGGTGGTAAGGTCAGAAATATAATGGATGAAATACTTTTTATTAAGCGTGATGGTGTTTGGGATTTGCCTAAGGGTTTTGTAGAAGAAGGAGAGAGTCTTGAGCAAGGAGCGATTAGAGAAGTAGAAGAAGAAACTGGGATTTCGGAATTGAGAATCATTGACGAGCTAAAAACCACGTACCACACTTACAGGTATAAAGGTAAATTAGTTCTTAAAGTATCTCATTGGTATAATATGAAATCTGATTTCAACGGACAACTTATTCCTCAAATAGAAGAAGGTATTACGGATGTTAAATGGTTGGAGAAGAAAGGAGTTGAGTTAGCTCTAGAAAATACTTGGGAGAATATTAAGTTGTTGTTCTGATTTAGTGTAAATGAATATGGTGGATTATAAATAAGCTCCATAAATGTAGGTTAAATTACCTGTCTAAATAGTTTTGTTGTTAGTGGTGAAGAAATCAAAAACTACTCCAGAAGAATGATTTATTTTGGCACCAGTTACTTCGGCTAAGCAATTTATTTCGCATCTGATTCTTAAAACTGCAAGAAAAGAAAAAATTATTGCCTCTTTAAAATTTGTAATTTCTTTACTCTCAATAATAATTTTATTTGCAGTAATTTTTTTTATAAGCGAAATAAGATATTCATTAAATGCACCACCACCACTTATAAGTACCTTTTTGTTTTTGCCTTTAAGTACACTATTTATTTGTGAAGCAACGTGTAAAGTATAGGTATGCATCACATCTTCAGTATTACTACTCGAATACTTTTCAAGAATTGGAAAAAGCACATTTTCATTCCATTCTACTCCTAATGATTTTGGATGACTTTGTTTGTAGAACTCAATAACGTCAAGTTCTTTCAGTAATTCAGGAATAAGTTTTCCGCTCTTTGCAATTTTACCTTTATCATCGTAATCCAGCCCCAATATGTTTGAATATTTATTAAGTATGGTATTAACTGCACAAATGTCGAATGCTGATGTACTTCCATTTTCATCAAAGGAAATATTTGCAAAACCTCCTAAGTTTATTCTATAATGGTATTCAGAAAATAAAAAATTATCACCAATAGGAACTAGAGGAGCTCCTTGCCCACCAAGTGCAATATCTTGAGTTCTGAAATCTGCAACTACAGTTTTTTTAACCTTTTCGTGAATCAATGAAGGATTGCCTATTTGTAGTGTAAATCCATTTTCGGGCTGATGAAAAATTGTATGTCCATGACTACCTATAATATCAATTTCTGTTATGCTTTCTTCTTGAATGAAATTGGCAACTTCATTGGCAAAGTACTTACCCAATTCAACATCTAATTTGGTGAGTTCTAAGGCAGAAAAATCAACAGCTTTTTTTAATTTATTTTTTAATTCTATAGAATAAGAAATAGATTTATAGCTCAATAGATTAAAAGACCACCCATCTATACTTTTAGAGAAATGAGTATATGAAATATCTAGCCCGTCAAGTGAAGTTCCTGACATTAAACCTATTGCAAAATACGAATTCGATATGTTTTTCATTTTAATAATATAAGCAAGTATATAAATAGGAAAATATACTCTAAAAATATATCTTTAAAGCACTCTAACCAAGTAATAAGAACATAAAATGAATTTTGAACTAACAGAAGAACAGTTAATGATTCGGGATGCTGCGCGTGATTTTGCACGTACAGAATTATTCCCTGGAGTCATAGAAAGGGATGAAAATGCAAAATTTCCAACAGAACAAGTTAAGAAAATGGGCGAACTTGGACTTTTGGGAATGATGGTAGATCCGAAGTATGGAGGAGGCGGTATGGACACCGTTTCATACATTTTGGCAATGGAAGAAATTGCGAAAGTAGATGCCTCTGCAGCAGTAGTAATGAGTGTAAATAACTCGTTAGTTTGTTGGGGATTAGAAGAATATGGAACCGAAAAACAGAAGGAAAAGTACTTAACCAAGTTAGCTACTGGTGAAGTTATTGGGGCTTTTGCACTTTCGGAACCCGAAGCAGGGTCTGATGCAACAAGGCAAAGAACAACTGCAATTGAGGATGGCGATCATTACATACTTAACGGCACTAAAAATTGGATTACTAACGGAGGTACAGCATCAACCTACATAATTATTGCTCACACTCATCCTGAAAAAGGACACCATGGGATCAATGCTTTTATTGTAGAAAAAGGGATGGAAGGGTTTGATATAGGACCTAAAGAAAATAAAATGGGAATTAGAGGCTCTGACACACATTCTCTAATGTTTACCGATGTTAGAGTTCCTAAGGAAAATCGTATTGGAGAAGATGGATTTGGATTTTCTTTTGCAATGAAAGTACTTGCAGGTGGAAGAATAGGAATTGCAGCCCAGGCTTTAGGAATAGCATCTGGAGCTTATCAATTAGCATTAAAGTATTCTAAAGAAAGAAGTGCTTTTGGTAAAGAAATATCAAGACATCAGGCAATAGCTTTTAAACTTGCTGATATGGCAACAGATATTGATGCTGCAAGATTTTTGTGTTTCAAGGCCGCGTGGGATAAAGATCAAGGAGACAATTACGATATTTCGGGAGCAATGGCAAAGTCCTTTTCTGCAACTATGGCAATGCGTGTAACTACCGAAGCGGTACAAGTACATGGTGGCTACGGATACGTAAGAGAGTACCATGTAGAAAGAATGATGAGGGATGCAAAAATCACTGAGATTTACGAAGGAACTACAGAAATTCAGAAGATTGTAATCTCTAGAGGAATCCTAAAGGATTAATTAATTTGCTTTAACAGTATCAATACTCCGTTACTTATTTCAGCCAAAATTAAATCAAAAATGCTAAATAGTTGATAGTTAGAACTTTAATGTTTTAGTCTAAAAAACATAAAAAGCTAGTCACCAGCACTTTATGTTTTTTCAATAAAAATTAAAAACTAGACGCTTAATTTACTGATACTAAGAGTGATATGTGAAAAAGTAACGGACTGTTGAGTATTAGAGCCACTCTTAAATAGAAAGT
>JADGDT010000131.1 GCA_016744755.1 Ichthyobacteriaceae bacterium
AAACACCCAGAAACTATTATTGAAATAAGTTCCTACTTGGGAACTATGCGTGTAAAACTTTACACTAACACACCACTACACAGAGCTAGTTTTTTGTACCTTATAAATAATAATTACTACAACGATACATATTTTCACCGAGTAGTAAAAGGGTTTATGATACAAGGAGGAAACACCGACAATTGGGGAACAAGTAAGGTTAGAGCTAAAATGGGTGATTACAAAATACCTTCTGAAATAAGTAAAAATAATTTCCATAAAAAAGGAGTTTTGTCTGCTGCTAGAAACTACGTTGATAATCCTGACAAGTTATCTACACCTTTTGAATTTTTCATAGTTCAAGGACATACCTTCGATAACCAACAGCTCTCAATGTTAGAAGAACAGTATAAAAAGAAGATTTCTTTAGAGCAACGCAAAGAATATATCAGAATTGGTGGCACTCCTCACCTCGATGGAGAACACACTGTTTTTGGAGAAGTTATTTTAGGCTTAGGTGTAATTGATAAAATAGCATCGGTACCTACTGACAAAGGAGAGTGGCCAGAGAAAAATGTTGTAATGCAGGTGAAAATTATAAAATAGCTTTTTTTATAATACAACTATAATCATAACGGTTCTACCACTAATTTAGTGGTAATGGAAAAATTACTCCATTTTATAGAACTAAATAAATTAGGTTAAAAGGTTATGAGATTAAAAGGGTACAAGCTAGTAGCCTTATCACCTATTAACCTATAACTCATTAGAAGAATAGTAGAAATATCATAACTAATCTTAAAATTAGTTGAATAATTAATTTAAATTCTATTTTTGTTAAAAATTTAATAAACACATATTCGATTAATAAATTTAAACTCAGGCTAATTATCAACCATATAATATTTACACATGAAAAGAAAGGTAAAATCAATACTAGTAGTACTATTTATTTCTATTAACATATCGTTTGCTCAGGAATTAACTGATCTATTTGAAAAAGTTAGCCCATCTGTAGTTCAGATAATTGTAAAATCGGAAGCTAATACAGGACAAGGAGACCCCTATGCAAAAGTTACTATGGGAGGCATGGGCTCTGGGGTACTTATGAGTGCTGATGGTGATATTGTAACTGCTGCTCACGTAGTATCTAGCGCCAGTGAAATTGAAATAATTTATAAAAATGGCGAAACTACTAGTGCTACCATTGTCTCTATTTCTAATGTTGGTGATGTTGCATTACTAAAAGCAAACAGTGTTCCTGAATCTGCTGTAGTTGCAAAGTTTGGAGATTCTGATAAAGAGAAGATTGGTGATAATGTTTTTGTGATTGGTTTCCCAATGGGATTAAGCTATTCTCTTTCTACTGGTGTTATAAGTGGTAAGCACAAGCAAGATATTAAAATTGGCAAAGGTAATGTAATGGAAATGTTTCAGACTGATGCTTCAATAAACACAGGAAACTCTGGAGGGCCTATGTTTAACTACAAAGGCGAAGTAATTGGTATTGTTAGTTCTATACTTACACAATCTGGAGGTTTTGAAGGTATTGGTTTTGCTGCTACATCTAATCTAGCGGTTAAACTTCTTTATAAAGGAGATAGTTTTTGGTTCGGAATTGATGGGACTTTTTTAACAGGACCATTAGCAGAAGCTTTAAATATCCCTCAAGATGCTGGTCTACTTATTACAAATGTAACTCCTAATTCACCTGCTTACTTTTTAGGCATTAGAGGTGGATACATTAAAGCAGTAATCGGAGAACAAGAAGCTATGATAGGAGGTGACATACTTTTATCTATTGATGGAATTCCTATTGATAATATTGAGAATATTTCTAAAGCCTACGAAAAGCTTCATGCAAAAAAACAATTTGACTCTATTAAATTTAAAGTTCTAAGAGCAGGAAAAGTCAAAGAGTACAAGTGGAAGGTGAGATAACTTTGTTTACAATATTGAAAAAACAAAGGGTCAAAATAATGAAACATTTATTTTGACCCTTTGTCTTGTATAAAAAACGACATATCTAGCGTGGTTGGTGAGCGTAGCCGAACTAGAGCTTTTGCAAAGTCTAAATCTCTCGTAGTTCGAAATGTAAATTATTCTTTCTTCGAGATTCCTCCACTTCGGTAGAAATTACATTTTATTTTTATTCAGGTGTTACTTCTATTTCAATTTCTCGTTGTTGTGATGCCTGTCGTGATCTCTCTTAGTTTTAATATCTAATTTCTTATCGAAAGATTCCTGCAAGTTAATTCCTGTTTGGTTTGCCAAACACATAACTACAAAAACTACATCAGCTAATTCTTCGCCAAGATCTTTGTTTTTATCCGATTCTTTCTCTGACTGTTCGCCATATCTACGAGCTATAATTCTTGCTACTTCTCCTACCTCCTCAGTAAGTTGAGCCATATTTGTAAGCTCATTAAAGTATCTTACTCCGTGCTCTTTTATCCACTTGTCAACTTCTAATTGAGAATCTTGTATATTCATTTTTTGACTTTTTTTTAAAAATTTTGAATTGCGAATTTACGTTTTTTTTCGATAATCGTTATTTTCGTTTTAGTCGTGACAGTCGTGATAGTTGGGATGTAATAACTCAACTGCTTCTTAATACCGAAACCGACACTCATAGGTCTTCAACTCTACGAGGCCTATTCTTGAAATTCGTTCTAACCAACAATTGAATATTGATAATTGTTAATTGAACGGTAATAATTAAACATTGATAATTGAAAAAACAATCTTAACAGTTTCTTTAGAAATAAAATCACCTTAAATTCTTAAACTTGCATTTAATACTATATTTCAAAATCAAATTAACAAATTTATATACCAATGAGGAATTTAAAATTAGGTTTCGCTTTTCTATTCTTGCTTGTAGGCACTGTAGTTAAGGCTCAGAAACACGATATTACATTAGAGGATGCAATAATGAAACAAGGCGCATTTTACGGCCAAAGAATGTACGCTTTGCAGTGGACTAAAAATGCAAATGAGTATTCTCACTACGCAATTGAAGGTGCAATAAAAATAAGTAACCTTGAAGGAGAGGAACAAGTCATTACTTTAGATGAAATAAATTCTAAACTTGATGAAAATCAAAAGATAGAGATATTGCCATACAGTATTACTTGGATAAGTGGAGATTCTTTTCAGTTTACTGCAAACGATAAAGTTTATCAGTACTCATTAAAGAACAAGTCAACAAAACAGGTTTACATTTACCGTCCAGGAGCCGAAAATCTTGATTTTACAGAGCTAGGTGATCGCCTTGCCTACACTATAGCCAACAACTTGTACATAACTAGTGCCGATGGCGAAAAAATAATTACTAACGATGATGCAGAAGCTAACATTGTAAACGGACAAGCTGTACACCGTGTTGAGTTTGGAATTACAAAAGGTACTTATTGGTCGCCAAAAGGCGATATACTTGCTTACTACCGCAAGGACGAAAGCATGGTTGAAGATTATCCTATTGTTAACGTAATGTCTCGCGAAGCAAAAGTTGAGCCTATAAAATACCCAATGGCAGGCATGACAAGTGAGCAGGTTACTCTTGTACTTTACAATGTAAAAACTCAGAAAAAAGTTACTGTTAAAACTGAAGGCCCAAAAGAGCAATATTTAACTAACATTGCTTGGAGTCCTGATCAGAAATATATTTACATCGCTATTCTTAATCGCGATCAGAATCACGTAGTACTTAATCAATACAATGCTACAACAGGTGTTTTTGTAAAAACAATTCTTGAAGAAAAGAACGATATCTACGTACAAGCTTTACACAAAATGGAATTTATTCCTGGTAGGAAAAATGAGTTTATTTGGAGAAGTGAAAAAGATGGATACGACCATTTTTACAGATACAACACCAATGGAAAATTACTAAATCAGGTTACAAAAGGTGACTGGGCTGTAATGGACTTGATTTCACTAGATAAAAACAATGTTTACTTTTCTGCTACTGCTAACAACGGATTAGACAGAGTTGTTTATAAAAGTAGTGTTAGAAACTCAAAATCAAAATTACTTACTAAATCTAGCGGTGTACACTCTGCAAGTATTAGTGCCGATAAAAAATATATTTTAGATTCGTGGTCTAGTGTTACAACTCCAACTACTGTCAACTTAATTAAATCGTCTAACGGAAGTGTTGTTAAAAACCTACTTAAACAAGACAATCCTCTTGAAAATGTGAATATTGGTAAAATTGAATTGGGAAAAATTAAAGCTGCCGATGGAAAAACTGATTTGAACACTCGTATAATTTATCCTGCAAACTTCGATAAAACTAAAAAATATCCTGTTTTAGTTTATGTTTACAATGGGCCTGGGGTTCAACTAATTTTAAATTCTTGGTTGGCTCGTTCATCAATGTGGATGCCTTACTTAGCAAACCAAGATTACATTGTTTTTACTGTTGATGGTAGAGGATCGGAAAATAGAGGTATTGCTTTTGAACAAGCAATTTTCCGTCGTTTAGGAGATTTAGAAATGGAAGATCAGATAAAAGGAGTTGACCATTTAAAGTCTCTTCCTTACGTTGATGGTAACAGAATTGCAGTACACGGTTGGAGCTATGGTGGTTTTATGACTACAAATTTAATGACAACTTATCCAAAAGTATTTACGACTGGTGTTGCTGGTGGTCCGGTAATAGATTGGAAATGGTACGAAGTTATGTATGGCGAACGCTACATGGATACTCCACAAGCCAACCCAGAAGGATACAAATCATCAAGCCTATTGCACAAAGCCAAAAATTTAGAAGGCAAACTTTTACTTATTCATGGCGATGTAGATCCAACAGTTGTTATGCAACATTCCATGCGTTTTATAAAACAATGTGTTGATGATGGAGTACAAGTTGATTTCTTTGTTTATCCTCAGCACGAACATAACGTAAGAGGAAAAGATAGAGTGCATTTAATGACTAAGGTTCTTAATTATATACAGGACAACAATAAATAGTTGTTGAATTGTTTAACTGATTAATTGTTTAACTGATTGGGTATCCCCTTATTTGTGTAGAAGTTGCAATTTAGAATACTCGTCATCTCGACCGACGTTAGGAGTGGAGAGATCTAATTAAAGAAAGAAGAGATTTCTCCACTCCGCAAGCTCCGGTCGAAATGACGTTACTATGATGTTTTACACATAGACAATAAAAAACGGGAAATATCAGTAATGATATTTCCCGTTTTCATTTGAATAGATTTCTATTCTAGAAAAGGTAATTCAAACCAATATACATACCAGAAGGTCCATCCTGAATATTGAAAGTTTTACCGTAATCTACTTTCACAATAAAATTCTGGTTCATCACAATCTGAAAACCAATACCTGCCGACATGTGTAAAGCTTCTCCTCCAAAGTTGAAGTAATCGTCCATTGTGTCTGTATTGTTATATCCTATTGCATGAGCTCCCCATATTGTTTCATCGGTTAACGGCGTAGCATTATTAATTTCAGTTATTCTTTTTTCAAGACCTGTGAGTTGTACAACCTGACCAGCATCGAAGAATGCAGAAAGACCTAGATAAAAATGTTGTTTCCATAAATCAAATTTTACAAATTTCCATCTAAATTCAGCATTTAACCACGCCTCTCCATTACCAATAACTCTATTTCTTTTAACACCTCTAAGTGTATTTTTTCCTCCTAAACCAAAACCAGGAGCACCTTTAAGCATAACCGAATACATGTTTGCTTGTGCATAAACTGGTTCTTCTCCAAACAAAGTTCCTACATAACCTAAACGGTATGCAAAGCTCAATTTATCAGGAACAATTGTGAAATACTGACGGTGAGTAAAGTTGAAATTCATATAAGAATTATTTGCACTAGACATAAACCCAGGAACATAGAAGAAAACTAGCTCTGTCCAAATACCCTTTGTTGCATTAGACACATTGTTTCGAGTATCAAACATCAGTCCTCCTTTTAGTCCTCCAAAACTACCTCCATTTACATACTCTTCATCTACTACACCCCATTCTACAAATCTTTCGTATAGCCCTGGCATTTCGGTATGAGGTGGTGCTGGGGTTTCCCTACCATCGTTAAAGTCTTCCATGTCAACATAATCAACATCAAACTTAAAATACTCAAAACCTGCAGACCAACTCCATTTATCGTTAAATGGTGTTAGGATATCTGCCTTAACTTTAAAATAATTTGTCTGATTTTTGTAGAACATTTCAGAGTGATAATCATCGCTATCTGGATCTATCCAATCTACATTATACATTGATTCGTAACCATTAACACCTAAAAAATCGTACCTTTTATCTGTTCTATACATTATATCAAAAAATACTGTACTTCCTTTTATAAGTCTATTGGATTCGAACTGGAAATTGTTAATACCATTACCTTTGGTATATCTAGAAACCTCCATGTAGTAACGCTCGTAATAGTTTGGATAAATATCGCCATCGCCATAATTATATAAATCTACTAATGCACCGTATTGGAAACCTAAATCAGAATTATATGTAATTGTTGGTAGAACCCCGAAATTCCATCCTGTTTTCTTCTCAGATTTTTTTTCGGTTTTCTTTACTAGTGTAGAATCTTCCTGTGCATTTACTGTAATACTAAGGGAAAGCATCACAACTAGCATTGCGTATATTTTTTTCATATCAGATATTGTATGTTAGTTTAACTACACTTATATTTTGGGAAATAAGTGTATCTAAAAGTAGTATTTTTTTGATGATTAAAAAAACTATAACTTTTCTCCACAATGTGGGCAGTATCTAGTTGTCATAATTGTATGATCGAAAGTACATTGTTTCTCTACTTTCTTCTTGTTTTCTATCTCCGTCATAAATGCCGAACTAATAATACCTGTTGGTAATGCGACTAGTCCAATACCTAGCAAGGCAATTAATCCAGAAATAAATTTACCTAAACCTGTAACAGGATAAATATCGCCATAGCCTACCGTTGTTAGTGTTGCTACTGCCCACCAAAATCCTTGCCCTATATTCTGAAATGCTTCTGGCTGTGCGTCGTGCTCTATATAATACATTAGCGACGATGAAACGATTAATAAGATAAAAACAACAAATACTGTTACACCTAATTCTGCTTTTGAGTTTTTAAGTACTCTCCTAATTGTTCTCAACGACTCTGAGTGACGAGAAAGTTTCATTACACGTAACAATCTCAACAAACGTAGAACTCTTATAAATCTTAAATCTATTGTAAAAATAAAAGGTAAGTAGAAAGGAAGTACAGCTAATAAATCGATAATTCCTAAAGCTGATGTTACAAATTTCATCCTCGCTTTAAATGGAGTTAAATCAGTATAAAGTAAAGGTGCTGTCCAAACCCTAAGGATGTATTCAATAGAAAAAACAGCAACTGAAAAGTATTCAAAATATAGAAAATATATGTGATACGGATTCTCTATTTCTGGATAAGACTCCAATACAATTGCAAATACATTCAATACAATAAGTATGGTTATGTATTTATCAAATGTATCTCCTCTTGTTGTTTCTTTACCATCGGAATAAATAGCATTAAGAACTCTTTGTTGTAATGACTCCATAGAGGCTTTAGTATTTAGTTTTATCGTCTATCAATTTCCATTTATCAAAAACAACTATACCCTCATCTTGAAGAATTTGTTGAGTTTCTATAAGTCTTTTCTCTTTAGGCAGTGCAATTTCGTTGTATATTAGGCTATCGTCAAACCCTGCATCTGAAGCATCTTCTCTGGACGAAGCAAAAATCAACTTCTTTGGACGTGCCCAATAAATAGCTCCTAAACACATAGGGCACGGTTCGCACGATGAGTAAATAATACAATCGTCTAATTGAAACGAGCTTAGATTTTTACAAGCATCACGTATAGCTACCATCTCGGCATGAGCTGTTGGATCGTTTGTAGATGTTACTTTATTATTTCCTCGTCCAACTATTTCTCCATTTTTTACAACAATTGCCCCAAAAGGACCTCCTTCATTATTACTGATTCCTTTGTCTGCTTGTTTTATTGCTTCCCTTATAAAATACTCGTCATTCTTCATTTTATCTTATGTTTAATTTTCATATCAAATCTAACAAAGAATTATTGATTATTTACGATGATGATGAATTCTTTAACACAAAAAAAAGCAGAGTCTAAACTCTGCTTTTTTAACACTAAATTATTCTAACCTAATTTTATGTTCAATGTATCTAGTCTATACTCAAGGTAGAATGACTTAGTTTTAGATTAATTAAAGAACCTCCTCCATTAACTTTTCCAGAAATTTCTTCGCTAGTGTAATCGTTATCTCTATTAGATA